>JBDGQV010000001.1:0-1664 GCA_042218725.1 Halothece sp.
GGTAGAGTCAATCTCCCGTTATAATCTCCCAAGAGATTTAGCGGGAGTTCTTGAACTAATAGGCACCCTTGGCAAAAAACAGAATCCGGAAGGTCTCCACTAAAATTTCTAAGTCGAGATTAAACGACCAGTTATCAATGTAGTAAAGATCTAGGCGCGCCACATCATCAAAATCTTCTAAATTCGAGCGTCCTGAAATTTGCCACAGTCCAGTAATGCCCGGAAGAACGGTTTGCCGGGTGTGATGCCAACTTTCAAAATGTTCCACATCGCGTAGCGGAAGAGGGCGCGGCCCCACTAAACTCATTTGCCCAGCGACCACATTAAACAGTTGGGGCAGTTCATCTAGGCTGGTGCGACGGAGGAATTTGCCAATGGGAATAATGCGCGGGTCTTCTTTAATTTTGAACAGAACGCCATTGGTCTGATTTTGGTTTTCGAGGCTGGCTTGCAATTTATCGGCATGGGGAACCATGGTGCGGAATTTCCACATGTAGAACGTTTTGCCATGGAGTCCGACGCGTTTTTGCCGGAAAAAGGGATTTCCTGGGGAAGAAATGTAAATCGCGATCGCGATGCTAAGGAATACAGGCAACAGCAGAAGAATTCCCAAGGAAGCACCCAGCACATCCAGCCAACGTTTCAGCCGATATTCCCAGCCTCCCATGGTTGGGGGTTGCACGCGCAGGGTAGGCACACCGGCAAAAATTTCAGGCACCCCTCGCCGGTAAAGGATTTCTCGACTCGACGGAATCAGGCGCAAGGGAATTCCAAACCGTCGCAGTTGCCAATACAAGGCAGAGGCTAATTCTGTGTCGGGTAAATTTGCCACTAAGACTTCTTGGGGACAGGATTTAATAATGGTTTTGATGGTTACCGGATTGTTGATACTAGCCGTTTTCGTCACGCCGACAACTTGATAATGAGAGCGTTTTTCCAGCGTATCTGACAAGTGCTTAATTTGATGATCATCGCCAATCAGGAAAACCGGAACTGGGGATTGCGAAGACGCCCATTGTTCAATGATTAAGGTAGTAATTAAGCGAAAGCCAATGAGGAGAAACACGCTGCTAACCCACGCCGTAAAAAACAGCGATCGCGGGGGATCTAGTTTTGGATCGTAAAAATAGCTCAAAACCAGCGACCCGCAATAAACGGCACTTGTCATTTTTCCCAGTTGCAGATAGTTTTTCCATTCGCTAGAACAACTATACAATCCCGCTTGGGTAAACAGTAAAATGATAATCCCGGAAAAAATCCAAAACGGGCTAGGCACTCCCAACCATTCCCACCAAACTAATTGCGGCGGCATTGGCGAGTAAAATTGATTGAGATAACGAGCAATTTGCCACGCGATCGCGAGCGCCAGAACATCACTGATTAAAAGCGTCAGAATCCGAGACCAAGACCATTCTAATAGGTTAGAGAGGCGAAATTTTTCCGGGGCGCGGATATCAGATTTAATTCGCTTCGTTCGGTTTTCCTGAGCGATTTGTGCCATAGCAACTCGTTGACTGGGAGTTTTCCCAAAAGGAACATTACCTTCAGTGTTCCCTTAATCTTCCAGATGAATAACAAGGAAAACCCTGAAATTGCTACTTGAAGCACTTATGTATATTGCACTAGCGCAAACTTATCGGGAGAGTTTGCTCGCAAGTGGATTT
>JBDGQV010000010.1:0-2706 GCA_042218725.1 Halothece sp.
AACTGATTTTGAGCTAAAACCGCGATCGCGACACCAACTAACAGAATTAACGCGCCAACTAATACTAACTGACTGGGAACTTCCCCAAAAATAAAAAAGCCTAATAAACTGGCACTAACCGGTTCAAATAAAATTGCTAGGGTAACAAGCGTGGGAGAAATGAAGCGTACTGCCCAATTAAAACTGGTGTGCCCTAACACTTGGGAAAAAATTGCCATTCCCAATAAGTAGATATAAAGTTCTGCGGGATATCCAAAATAGTGAATGCCAAAAAATAACGGCAGTGGAAGTAAGATAATGGCAGCAGTTGTGTACGCGATCGCGCTATAATTTCTAATGGTTAATCCCAAGGCTTGCGCTTGTTTTCCTAATAATAAATAACAACTAACTGACCAAGCCCCCAGTAAGGCTAAGCCATCCCCCAGTAAGGGATTGCTGCCGCTGTTTAAACTATCGGCATCGCCAATGGCAATACAAAATCCCCCTAGCAAGGCAATAACAATGCCCAAAATCGTTAGGCGTTTTGGTATTTCTTGAAACCAAAGCCAAGATAAGAGCGTTACCCAAATGGGATTAGTTGTAACAATGGTAGTGGAAGCAGCAATGGAAGTAAAAGAGAGAGAAGTAATCCAAGCGGCAAAATGAATACTTAACGTAATTCCCGCCGCGATCGCGTGCCAATAACCCTTTTTGGGAACTTTAGAAAGAGAGGATGGTTGCACAAAAGGGACAATAATTAAGGAAGCAATCATCAACCGACAAGCAGCAATAAATAAACTAAATCCTAGTCCACTTTCTTCGGCAACTTGTAAACACAGTCGAATGAAAATTGCTGCGGTAGAAACTCCAACCACCCCAAACAATAAAACAATTAAAACTTGTCCCAGTTTTTGGGTTTGAATCATTTAATATCAGGCGATTGTCATTAAACTTTCTTGCTGTTGGCTTTCGGAAATTAAATTAAAATTGCGATCTATCACTCGCTTAGAAAATTGTTTTTAGCAAAATTGTATCGCCCCGTTGCACAATTAATCCTTCTTCCCGATATTCATTAATGAGAAACATTAAATCGGTTTGACTTAAATCTAATTTGGAACGCAGTTTATCAAATCCAATTCCTTGAGGGGATTCTTGCAGAATTCTCATGATTGCGTCTTTAAACTGGAAATCTCTGGCGGTTTTATCTTTTGGCAAACTAAACTCAGTAAAATCAATTTCATTGGTTTGATCAATACTGATATTGCTATGTTCAATAAAGTCACAAATGGCTTCATGTTGCTGTTCCGCATATTGAAAAGATACTTGTGATAAGGTTTCATTTTCACTCAGTTGAAAGTTCGGATTTGCTAACAAAGCATAATAGCAAGCATCCCATCTTTCTAAAAATTTAGAGAAGGATTGATGGTCTTCTACTGAATCGGCCATTGATTAATTTCCTTGAAATTTCCTGACGAATAAAGCAAAACCTATTGTAACAGAGCTAATTGCTTCAGAGGATTATATCTCTTTGATGCTCTCGCTATCAGAAAAATTCAGTAACAATCGCTTGTTAACGACGACAAGTTTCTTGCGAGCAACGTTTTTGTTCAACAATCGTTTTTAAATCAGGACGTCCCGTAAGAGTAAGCCTTTTATCCGCCCAAATTTCATAAATCCAATTCGCGATCGCGCCAATAATGGGCCATTTCGTGAACGCATAGATCCAGCCAATGCCTAATGCTTCATAGACGCGACGGAATACTTCTAAATTCTTCACAACAGTACCATCAGGAAGAACACCGTGGATGCGTTCCATTCCCGCTTTAAAATCAACGCCGCCATTCTCTTCTGGGTTGTAGTCATCGGCAGCAATATCAACAAATTTCACGATTCCTCGACCGGCATCCCGCTTTTGCAGAAAATTCACTTCTCGCAGACACAAGGGACATTCCCCATCATACAAGAGTTTGATTTGCCAATTCGGTTGGGTAGTATCTGACATAATACAATTGGTTAATCAGTACTGAGTGATTTCTTTCCATTTTAAGCAATGTTAAGTTTTTCCATTACTAACTTAAGATAGAAACAACTCACCTTCAGTTTCAAACGAAAATTGATTTCCCAATAATTACTAAAGGAGTAAATCAATCTAAAAACATTCTTAAAATAATAGCGATATAACAATTAGCAACCGCAGTTTTTGCAATATTAGAGTCACTAAAGACTAGAATAAACTTTTGTTAAAAAATAGTCTCTCTTGCTTCAATTTCATTTATAATTTAAATCAATCTAATGGTTAAAATTATGTCTGTTGTTACTAATCCGAATGTTTAAGGCAATACCGGATTATTGCTTCGACATAAGAGAGCGCCAACCAAATTATCTTCTTAAATCCCCTATCTTTGACCCCATAATAACGAGATCAACTGAGAAAAATAATGATGAATACTCAGTGCATGATTCCCATCTATAAATCGGTTCAAAATTATCAAGCCTATCGGATTAGTCCTGAAGATAAAAACCGTTTGGCAATTATTTTTGATCCCACAACTGCCAATACCTCTTTAACTTTTTGCGTCGAAATTTTTGAACCCGGTGGCAAAACGCCTCCCCACCAACATTATCGGGGAGTCGAAATGTTTTTTATTTTGAAAGGAGAAGGGGTTGCCGTTTGTGATGGAAAAACAGTTGCCATTCAAACCGGCGATAGTATTTTAGTGCCGCCGA
>JBDGQV010000100.1:0-6242 GCA_042218725.1 Halothece sp.
CAATTAGACGTTACTTTTCCCACAAATTACTATACCCTAGCAACTGCTACCGTTGCCAATGGGGTACGCCACCAAGCCCAAGCAAAGACTTCTTATCAAAGCCAAGTGCGAGATTATGCAACAGGGATTTATTTCACAGCAGGTAGTTATGAAGTCATTTTATGTAAAGCAAATGATGTCAACACAACGGTCAATGCGCCAAGCACAAAGAATGGAAGTTGCACCAACGGTGGCACAATTGTCAAATAGCATTCTTGTTTCACTATGCTTATGACTTTACTTCTACAACGATATAACAAGCTATTACTCAATAGTTTCATTATCCTAGCTTCTCTAGCAAGCCTAATGGGATTACAAAAGTCATCTCTAGAAGCAACAACCCAAAGCCAACAAGACTACGCGCAACAATCAAAGGCTGCTGCTGCTTCTTTAGCGGTACAAAAACGACTTCCTAGCTTTGGTTATGATAATCTAGTTGCAGATTGGGCGTTTCTGCAATTTATTCAATATTTTGGGGACACAGAGGCACGCAACGCCACAGATTATTCCCTGGTTCCCGAGTATTTTGAAATGGTCGTGAATAACGATCCACGTTTTTTAAAAGCCGAGTTAATTCTTTCCACTGCTAATAGTGTCTTCGCAGGTGAACCCGAGAAAAGTGTAAAGTATCTCAATAAAGCAGTAAAGTATCTTTCTCCCGCAATTCATCATAAAGCTTATGCTGCCTGGCAGTACAAAGGACTAGATGAAATGATGTTCCTGGGAGACATTGAAGCGGCAAAACATTCTTACCAAATGGCCGCGAAATGGGCAAAAGAAGTGGGCGCAACCAATGTTGTCAATCGCGTTACACAAACCGTTGCCTTTTTAGAAGATAATCCAGATAGTAAACGCGCCAGAGTAACAGGATTAGTTACAATTCTATCCAATGCCCCTGATCCCAAAACCCGTCAGGAAGTCATTAAGGAAATTGAAAGCCTTGGCGGCAAAGTAACAATCAAAGAAAATGGACGAGTGAGTGTCAGTTTACCGGAAGAAGATTAAGAATCAATGCTTGCCTAATCCTTAATCCGAGAATAATGTCCGATTTCAGATAATTTGGCTTCCATTTCTTGCATAGCATCTTGATTCTGAAACAGCTTGTAATTTTTAGCTAGAATCTTTTGAGAGATTTCCTGACGATAGTCTGGATTATTCCCTAACTTTAAAGCAAGGTTGATATATTCTTCAGTTGTCTCTGCAACACAATCTAGAAATTCCATTTGTCGATAACAAGCATAACTAATTCTACTTCGGAGATGATTTCCCGGTAAGGTAACCACCGGTGTTCCCAATCCCAATGCTTCATAAGTAGTATTTCCGCCGCCAAAATAAATAGGATCAAGCATGACATCTGCTTGTAAGACTAAATTAAGAAAGTCTGCTTCGGAAAGACGCGGGAGAATGATAATTCGATCTATCACCTCAGAAATCGTTTGCTGAAAACGTTGACGCAGCAGGTTACTATAATTCTCTTTCCCACCGTTAAGCAATACAATATTTCCGAGAGAATCAGCTTCTAAAATTTCTGCGAGGATCAGATCAAAATCAGGATGTAGCTTGAATAAACTTTGCGGGCAAACATATAAATGATTTGCTTCTGGCAAGCCTAATTCACGACGTTGCTTTTGCAAAGACTCCGGTAACGATAATGGATAATAATAGGGAGATAAATTTTGCAAGCAAATTAATTCTTCTGTATAATTTTTATGAGCATTTTCCGGTTCCAATGCGACACTCGAAAAGAAGTAATCAATATTGTTAATCCCTGTTGTCATCGGGTGTCCCCAAGTCACACATTGCACTGGGGCTAATCGCGAAAAAGCAAGTAAAAAAGTAAATAAATCCATCCCAATTTCTGGATAAAATAAGATATCCAATTCTTCTTCAGCAATCGCTTGTCTAGCCGTTGCTAAGTCTTCCTCAATGGTAATAAACTGATCTGCTTGGTTTTGAATGAACTCCCGATAAGGATCGCGCTTTTGCGGAACAGAAAAAACAATCACTGAAAAGTTTTCTCTAGATAAATTAGCGATTAAGCCTCGATTGAGTTTAGCAATGGTATGGTGCCGAAAATATTTAGAAAAGAAACCAATTTTTAGTTTTTTTGTATGAGATTTGCGGGGATATTTTTGACAATGAGGAGCAGTCCAAATCAAAGACGGACAAGCCTTTTCGTATAAATGACTAACTTGTTGTTGTAAATTAACATTTAATTTTCCATGATAAGCTAAAAAGAAAGTCGTTTTCTTGACTTCCTCCATTGGATTTTGAAGTGTCATACTAGCTTGCAATAATTCATGAATTTGGTTTTGACATCTGTCTCTTGCATTTTCAATTTCAGACTTTGATTGGGGAATGACAGGTAAAGCCGTAGCGAATCTAAACTGTGTTCCAGCATCATCAGAATTAATTGCCAGCGCAGTTTTATAAGTAGTCACTGCTTTTTGATACTCCCCTTCAATTTCCAAAGCTAATCCCAATTCCTTCAACATTTTTACATCTTGCAAGCCAAGCTCTTTCGCTTTTTCGTAGTAAGGAATCGCTTTTGCTGTTTTTCCTAAACCAATTGATAAATCTCCCAATGTTTTCCAAGCTTCTATTAAATTCGGCTTGAGATTAGTTGCTTTTTCTAAATAAGAAATTGCTTCTTGCTTTTCTCCTAAAGCAGATAAAATATGTCCAAGATGATAATGAGTTTTCTCGTCTTCTCCAAATAAGTCAAGAATTGCTTTATAAAGTGTTACAGATTGTCGTAAGTGTCCTCTTTCATCGCGTTTCTGAGCTTCATTTTTTAAAAGTTGACTTAACTGATAATTATACTCTTTACTTTTTTCTTCATCGCCAGATAATTGAACCTCTAAAATAACAGACATCCAAACGTCTTGAGCTTCTGTTTCTTCACCAGCAAGTAGTAAGGATAATCCTAAATTCCAATAATAATTAACATCGTCAGGTGCCACTTCAATACATTTTTTATAAAGCGCGATCGCGCGTTGAAAATTATCTTGGCTAAAGGCTTCTGTTGCGGCTTGCTCTAATTGTTTCAGTTCCATTATTTCCTCAGCTGGATTAAGTTTCAGCCAGTCTGTGAGAATTATACCCTTTCAATTCTTAGGAAACGACTTAGTGTGGTAAGATTACGCAAACTAGAGTGTCGCGATTAGTTGATGAGGAAGAAGGGCGCGATCAGGCAGGAATTAGAAAGAAAGATGCGATTGCTGCTGGCAACAAATTGAAGGTTCGATTGAGCCCCGCTCACCGAGCCGAAGGCTCGATTAGGCTACCGTCTATGCTACGCAAACGGGTGTAGGATGAGGTGAGAAAGAAGGCGCGATTGCCTCTGGCAGTGAATCGAAGATTCAATCGTTTATTGCTATCGGCAGGAGGGGCGCGATCGCTGTTCTAAGTGAAGGGCAAGTAGCGCGATTGCCTCTAGCAGTGAATCAAAGATTCAATCGTTTTTTGGATGAGTGGGAAAGGCGCGATCGGGTTGTAAAAATAGTGAAGAAGGGCGCGATCGGCAACAATATTCTAGAATTAGGCAACATTAATTTTAATGAATTTAGCTTTTGTAAATTTCCCGACGATGCCCAACTTTTTCAATAATAATTGTTTCTGAATTTTGATCTAAACTATAGATTACCCGATAATCACCAACTCTTAATTGATAAAATCCTGACAAATTTCCAGATAAAGGAGATAAGTTAACTTGTTCAAAATGTTCTGCTAACCAGTTAATTTTATTAACGATTCGCTTTCCTAATTTTGGTGGTAGTTTTTTCAACTCGGCTACGGCTTGGGCATCATATTGAACCGTGTAAGCCATTATTCAATTCCCAATTCCTTCATTACCTCGTGGGAACTCACTAACTTGTTTTCTCCAGTTTGACGGAAATGTTGTCTTTTTTGCAACTCTTGTTCAATCTCAGGTCTAATTGATTTTTCCTCATCGGGATCGACTGATACCTCTTCAAGAACTTCATCTATGACTTCTCGAATTAACTCTTTCAATTGCTCAACTGTTAAATCTTTAACTTGCATCGTTCACTCCTTATTTTCTACTTATGTAGAGAGGGAAAGCAATTTTGTCTTGATTTTCCCATTTATTTTAACTGATGATTTGAAAATTGGATGAGGCGCAATGTCGTTATAGCAGTTGCCGACGGCGATCGCTGTTTAGATGGTAGTGAGAGAAGTGCGATTGCCTCTGGTAGTGAATCGAAGATTCAATCGGTTGTTGCTATCGGGAGGAGGGGGCGCGATCGCTGTTCTAAGTGAAGGGCAAGTAGCGCGATTGCCTCTAGTGAATCAAAGATTCAATCGGTTTTTGGATGATTGGGAAAGGCGCGATCGCGTATAGAGAAGAGAGAGGGGAAGGCGCGATATCAACAAATCAAGCTGCAAATTGTCGAACTTCTAATTGGGTTCCCTGCGCGATCGCGTTTTCTGCTTGTTCTAACAATAAATCAGTTGTTTGTTCACTTAAATAATATTCACCACAATTGTCACAAACTTCAGCAGGTACATCTTTAAAAATTAAAATGACTCCCTCCCTTTCTAAGGGAACTGTTACTTTACCCTGTCGAGTTTCTCCTTGTTGGCAAATTAAACATTTCATTTTTTCTTTCTCCTCTTATAATCTGATTCCCAAAGTTGAGAATCGGGTTGATAGGTTGTAATTACAAAAGCCCGTTTCGTTATTGCATCGAAGCCTACCACAACATGGATAGGACGGCTATCAACAAAACCTAAAAATAAGTAGCTTGGGTAAGGATAATCATCTGAATATTCCTTAATTACTTCTCCTGTCGCTAAAACCGTTTTTACTTGTGTTTTATTAATTTTCCGAGCAAACATTTGCTTAACTGCATGACTAGAAAAAATTAATTGCTCATATTCCATCCTGCCTTAATTTATCTCCTCGGTTTGATATGTATTATCTTAGCGTCTTTAGAATATCGAGATAGTTGCAATTGCGTTGTCGGAATGGGTAGGGAAGCGCGATGGCAACTGGCATTAAAGATTCAATCGCTGTCAGAAAGATGATGGCAATAGGAGGCGCGATCGCGAAGCACGAGAAGTAGTCTAATCGCGTGTCGATAAGAGAGAAGGGAGGGGGAAGCGCGATTAGGCTACCGCCTATGCTACGCAAACGGGTTTGGGATGAGGTAAGAAGGAAGGCGTGATTGCCTCTGGCAGTGAATCAAAGATTCAATCGTTTTTTGGATGAGTGGGAAAGGCGCGATCGCTGTTTGGGATGGAGAGAGAAGCGCGATAACTATCATTATCTTTGCTAAAGTAGATGGCAAAATCTGATTTTAAGCTTTAGACATTTTTATGAATACTCAACTAATTGAATCCCTCATCCAAGTAATTCGTTCCCTATCAGCAGAAGAACGAGCCATTCTTGAAGAAAAATTATTTTTTGATAATACTTATCCTGCAACCACCGAGCTAATTAACCTTGCTCTTCATAGTAATAGCTTTGATTTCCTAGCAGAAGAACCAGAAATTTACACTCTTGAAGATGGGGAATCAATCAATGCCACTGAGTAAAGGCGATATTGTTCTTGTACCTTTCCCTTTTACCGATCTTAGTCAAACTAAGCTCAGACCGGCAGTGGTTTTATGGGTTGATTCTCAAGGAGAAGATATTACACTTTGTTTTATTTCTTCTCAAAATCTTGATCAAGTTAGTGAAGATGAATTTCTGATTGAACCTAACAATCCAGAATTTCCAAAAACAGGATTAAAGGTTGCATCAAAAGTTAGAGTCTCTAGAATAATTACTCTTGAAAAACGAATCATTCAGCGACGTTTAGGCAAACTAGGGAACCAACAACTACACCTTCTTGATGAAACTTTAATGACTGCATTTGATCTTAAATAAAACATCAAGAATTTGATTACAGTTGCAGATAAGCAAAGGGCGCGATCATTAACAATCAGGCTGTAAATTGTCGAACCTCTAATTGTGTTCCCTGCGCGATGGCAACTGGCAGTACAATTGAAGATTCAATCGCTGTCAGGAAGATGATGGTAATGGGAGGCGCGATCGCTGTTAGAAAGATGATAGTGGAGAGAGGCGCGATCGCGTGTCGGGATGGGAAGGTTTGGGATGAAGGAAGCGCGATTAGGCGACCGCCTATGCTACGCAAACGGGTGTCGGGATGGGAAGGCGCGATCGCTGTTCTAAGTGA
>JBDGQV010000101.1:0-5993 GCA_042218725.1 Halothece sp.
GTAAAAGCAACTGTTTGATTTAAAGCGCCAGGATTTTTGTTTTAGTATAAGCGCGATCCTTCAATAGTAAGATAATGACCAGATTGAATAAGAGGCAAAGATTGCCGTTACAGCTTGGTTTTTATTCTCTGAAAAAACTTTCTAGATTGGAACTTAATGTGATCAAACGTGACAGCATTTTTTTCTTCCATTTCATCAGAGTTGTCGTTGAGTAGAAACGATGGAAAAAAAGGAGCCCATCCTAAAAAAGCACTAATAATTGCCAAAGCGATTAATTTTTTAGTCATTGTCATACCGTTCATTTAAAGAATCTGGATATCACCATTTCCTAACTTGGAAGAGTGTGAGATGACTCAACTACTGACTTAAACAATCGTCTTAATCATAAAATTCTCAATTCGTTGTTTTTTTTGAAAGCAGACAGTTTGTGAACTGGTATTATTGGTCTGTATATAGGGGTTGCCCTTTAACTTCAGCAACAAAAGAATCACGACCCGAAAATGACGTATATTAAAATATGATAGTGCATGAAGAATTTAACTCAATCTACCTTTAGCCTCGCGAGCGCGTTTGTTCTGCTGTGGAACTCTGGTTTTATCGGAGCAGAATACGGTTTACCTTATACAGGGACATTTACGTTACTGTTTTGGCGATATGCCGTCCTAAGCCTGTTATTGTTAATCTATCTAACGATTAGCAAAAAGTTCGTATGGCACGACTTAAACACTGTCTTTCACACTTCCATAGTGGGGATTTTAGCCCATGGTGTTTGGTTAAGTTGTGTTTTGCTAGCCCTAGAACAAAATGTTCCTGCGGGAATCGTTGCTTTAGTCGTTGCACTACAACCATTAGCAACAGGGGCATTTTCTGGTTTAATTGCTGGGGAACGGACAAAATTATGGCAATGGCTGGGATTAATTGTCGGATTTCTTGGCGTAGCAATTGCCGTTGGCACTCGGATTCAGGTTAATAATGAAGTCTCCCCAATCGGATACTTTCTGCCCTTTGGTTCAGTTATTGCCATTACCATTGCAAGTTTAATCCAACGACGACGAGAAATATCGCCAAAAAATTATCCGTCTCTGTCAGTGGCAAACACCCTGTTTTATCAAAGCTTTGCCACTACCTTAGTGATGGCCATACCAGCAGTTACGGTGGAAGAATTAATGATTCAGTGGAACCTTCCTTTGATTGCCACCTTAACTTGGCTCATTCTTGGTGTTTCTCTAGCCGCCTATGGCTTAATGTGGAAACTCCTTTCTCGCCTTGATGCCACGCGAGTTGCCAGTTTATTCTACTTAGGGCCGCCGGTGACAATGGTAATGGCATGGCTCGCTTTTGGAGACATTCCGCAAGTTGGTGATCTGATTGGTTTAGTTGTCGTAACAGCCGGCGTTTTATTAGTTCAGTCTACTTCCAATTGATGGTATTTTTGCCAATAGCATCATAGAAGTATGTACTTAACGCGATCGCGCCTAGCAACCCAGTAATTGCTGTTTGTTAATGGGCTTTTCTAGTGCTACAAAAAACTGTATTAATCGGGCAATGATTTTGGTTGGAGATAGATAAGATAGGAAATGGAGCGCGATCGCGCGTTTTAAGGCGGCAAAAAGATCGATGATCGCAAGCTCAGTAAGTCAGCTATGAAAAATCCTGGATTTAGCAAGTAACAATAAACAATCAAATTACTGATTCGGTCTAATGTACCATGCTACTTTGATTCCGTAGTGGCTTCTAACCCATTTATCAAGTTCAGGATACCTTAGCAAAGG
This sequence comes from Halothece sp., assembly GCA_042218725.1. Taxonomy (GTDB): domain Bacteria; phylum Cyanobacteriota; class Cyanobacteriia; order Cyanobacteriales; family Rubidibacteraceae; genus Halothece. The sequence continues at coordinate 1,773 of JBDGQV010000101.1, forward strand.
GTATTCTGAAATTCGATCAATGACTTTACCGCTTTCGCGATTCCAAACAATAAGTACTGATAACATTTATTCTTAAAAAATATGAAGCGCGATCGCGCTGACGAAGTGGTTTACCGGAGCGAAGGGGAGGAAGGGATAGCGTGGCGATGAGGAATTTTACCTAAAAGGACGGGGCGATAAATATAGCAACATTGGGGCGACTTGTAAACTCGCCTGGAGGCACGGGTTTGTCTTGTAAGTTGAGTTTGAGCAAGAAGTATGTTCAGCTTAGCTTATTTGACAACTCAGGGCTGCTGAAAGGGCATCCTCACTAAAGCTCCGGCTCAGCCGAAGGCAAGTGTGCGTAGTTTACAACTGAATGAAATTTGTGATTCCAAACGTTTCTAACACCATCCATAAGAAAAAAGCCGCGTACAATCCTAGTAAAATCCAACATTCCGTTTGGGATAAAACCAACTTCAAACGCAGCATAGTAAATAAAGCTATAGTAGCCACTGTCAAAATGCCCATCATAGGAGCAGCAACAGCAAAATTCACTGTGGAAGCTCCTGCAATCAAAACGCCTATCGGAATAGCTATTAGCAAATCGAAAATATTGCTGCCTAAGACGTTCGCCAAACTAATCGTACTGTTGCCTTCGCGAGCGGATTTGATGCTTACAAACGCATCCGGTAAGCTCGTAGCAATTGCCGTGATGGTTAATCCCCATAAGAAGTTAGGGGTCTGCAAAAGATCTCCCAAACCAATGGCAACTCTAACCAAACCTTCCACACTAACCGCAATTAACCCCAAACTAAATAGCAAACGCAACCATTGCCAAATGAGTTGAATATCTTTAGGGGGCGAAGAATCTTGTTGGGCCTCACTGACATCCTGTTGCTGCAGAAATATGTATAGTCCGTATAAAGCAATTGGTATCAACGCAATCGGTCGATTAACCCGACCTTGCCACTGGAAACCTTCAACCGGATTGTAAATTAAAGCAAATGCAAAAGCTAACAATAAAACGGTGATACTAGTAATATAAAATTGAGCGTCTTTGTAAACCAAAACCCGCTCAACATTTAAATTCCCGCTTATAATCCCCGACAGGGATGGAACCACTAAAATATTAAAAATCGCCGATCCCACAATTGCGGAAATTCCTAACTCAAATTCGCCGTGCCATACCGTAGCGATAACTGTACTCGACAATTCTGGAAAACTAGAACCCACTGCTGCAACAATGGAACCTTGCACAATCGGCGGTAATTGGTAAAAAGCTGACAAGCGATCAGCCGAGTCTTCCAGCATGAAGCTTCCTTGCCACACAATCCCCGCACAAACAATAATCAGGAAAAAATAGAAAACAAGCTGACCGATATCCATAGGTTATATGAAATTGATTAATTTATGCTGCACATAAGCAATTGTGTCGCCTTGTCGCCTTGTCTCCCCTTCTCCCCAAGCAATCTGGATATTGTTGCCTTATCTATCCCAGCGGAGGAATCAAAATTCCCCCGAACTGAGACAGTTTAAACAACAAAATTGACTAACTTTCCAGGAACAACAATCACTTTTTTCACTTCTTTGCCTTCCAGATACCGCTGCGCGATGTCCGAGTTGCGGGCATAGTTTTCCAACTCGTCTCGGCTGGCATTGGCAGGAACAGAAATCGTGCCTCGGGTTTTGCCTTTGATTTGAATGACGAGATTGATTTCATCGACGGTTAAGGCGTCGAGATCTGCTTCTAGCCAGTGTTGTTGGTGAACGGAATCTTGATGCCCCAATTGATGCCATAATTCCTCGGTAATATGCGGGGCAAAAGGCGCTAACAGTTTCACTAAGGCTTCAATCCCTTCTTGATACACGGGAGACTGTTTGCACTTGGCATCATTCAAAGAATTATTCAGTTTCATCAATTCGGAAACGGCAGTATTAAACTGATAATCCCCCTCTAAGTCTTCCGAAACCGATTGAATCGCGGTGTGAATTGCCCGACGCAGGTCTTTTTCTTCTTTGGAAAGCTGGGAATAATCGTGGGTTTGGATTTGAGAATAATAATGTTCGATAAACTCAGTGACTAAGCGCCACACTTTATTGAGGAAGCGAAATTGCCCTTCTACGTCAGCATCATCCCATTCCAAATCTTTCTCGGGCGGCGCTTTGAACAAGATAAACATCCGCGCGGTATCTGCCCCATAGGTTTCTAAAACTTGCAGGGGATCAACGCCATTATATTTCGATTTGGACATTTTCTCGAAGAAGACAGATAGGGATTCACCGGTTTCGGGATCTTTGGGATCATCGGCGTTAACCTGTTCTGAGGGAATATATTTGCCGGTTTTCGGGTTTTTATAGGTTAATCCCTGGACCATGCCTTGGGTAAGTAGGCGTTGGAAGGGTTCATCGCAATTCAGCAACCCGCGATCGCGCAATACTTTGGTGAAAAAACGCGAGTACAACAAGTGCAGGATCGCGTGTTCAATGCCGCCGACATATTGATCCACCGGCATCCAGTCATTGACTTTGTCTTGGCTAAAGGCTTCTTCGGGGTTATTGGCATCGGTAAATCGCAGGAAGTACCACGAGGAATCAATAAAGGTATCCATGGTGTCGGTTTCCCGTTTCGCCGCTTCGCCGCAGCTAGGGCAAGACACATTCAACCAGCTTTCCAGTTGGGTTAGGGGGGAACTGCCTTTACCGGTGAATTCCACATTTTCAGGCAGTTCCACCGGCAAGTCTTTTTCGGGAACCGGAACCGGGCCGCAACTGGGACAATGGATAATGGGAATCGGGGCGCCCCAATAGCGTTGCCGGGAAACCAACCAGTCGCGGAGGCGATATTGAATCCGGGCTTTCCCCCAACCTTGTTTTTCGGCGTAGTCAATGACGGCTTGTTTGCCTTCTTCTGAGTTCATGCCGTCAAATTGACCGGAATTGACCATGACGCCTTCTTCGGTGTAAGCCGCGTCTAGGGAACGATTGGCGTCTTCCCCTTCGGGAACAATCACTTGTTTAATTTGGAGATTATTTTGGTTGGCAAATTGGAAATCTCGCTCATCATGGGCGGGAACTCCCATCACAGCGCCAGTTCCGTATTCATACAACACATAATCGGCAATTAACAGTGGAATTTCCTCGCCCGTAAAGGGATTAACGGCTTTACCGCCGGTGGGAATGCCTCGTTTCGGTTTGTCTTCTGCAGTGCGTTCTTGTTCACTTTCGTTGGTGACTTCTTGAATAAAGGCGTCTACTGCCTCTTTTTGGTCTGCTGTGGTAACTTTTGGGGTCAAGGGATGTTCTGGGGCAAGGACGATATAAGTAACCCCATAAACGGTATCTGGGCGCGTGGTGAAGACCCCGATTTGATTGTCCATGCCCACCACGGGAAATTCTAAATATGCCCCCACGGATTTGCCAATCCAATTCTGCTGCATGAGTTTCACGCGATCGGGCCATCCGGGGAGATTGTCTAAATCATTGGCCAGTTCCTCGGCATAGTCGGTAATTTTCAGGAACCACTGTTCTAAGAGTTTCCGTTCCACTTTCGCGCCGCTGCGCCAAGATTTTCCTTCGCCATCCACTTGTTCGTTCGCCAGTACCGTTTGATCAACGGGATCCCAGTTCACCGCGGCTTCTTTCTGATACGCTAAGCCGGCTTGGAAAAATTGCAGAAAAATCCACTGCGTCCATTTATAGTAATCCGGCGAACAGGTGGCGACTTCGCGACTCCAGTCTAGGGAAAGGCCCAGTTGCTGGAGTTGCTGTTTCATTTGCTTAATATTTTGCTCACTCCATTGTGCCGGATGAACGCCTCGATCAATGGCCGCATTTTCTGCCGGTAAGCCAAAGGCATCCCAACCCATCGGATGCAATACCCGATACCCTTGCATCCGTCGCCATCTGGCCATGACATCGGTAATGACATAGTTGCGAACATGCCCCATGTGTAAGTTTCCAGAAGGATAGGGAAACATGGAAAGGGCATAAAATTTCGGTCTGCTTTTATCTTCAGAGGCTTGATCCGCGTCCGTTTCTACCCAATGTTGTTGCCATTTCGGTTCAATTTCGGCGGGGTTATATCGGGATGCACTTGCCATGTTGACTACTTACTTCTTAGATCATTCCAGCATTTTCACATTTTAGAGCAATTGAGATTGCTTTGATCAGGTACAATTGCAGGAATTTTGACGACTCCCACGGCTAAAAGCAGGTGGGATTCTTCCTTCATCCAGCGAT
>JBDGQV010000102.1:0-2549 GCA_042218725.1 Halothece sp.
AATTTAGGATTAGCCCTGAAAGATGAAGGGAATTTACAAGCGGCTGCCGATGCCTTTTATCGTGCCCTCTCGATTAACCCTAACTTAGCAATGGCCTATGCCAATTTAGGAGCCGCGTTACTGGAAGGAAATAACTTAAAACAAGCCCAAGCCTATTTAGATCGCGCTCTGGAATTATCTCCGGAATTAGGGATTGCTCACTACAATCTCGGCTTAGTGCAATTGGAACAGGGAAACCAAGAAGCGGCCATTAAACATTTGCGCAACGCCCAACAATATCGCTCACAAGCCCCGGAAGTTCCTTATCATTTAGGATTAGCCTATTTGGAAAACAAGCAGCTAGATGAGGCCAAAAAAGCCTTTGAACAAGCCCTTCGTCTCAATCCTCGTTACGGAAAAGCCCATTATGGGTTAGGGCAAGTATTATTTCAACAAAAAAGACGGCGAGCAGCCCTGAAAGCATTTGAACAAGCAATTCAGGTGAATCCGGAATTGGCCAGTGCCTATTATGCCAGCGGTGTAATTTTATTTCAGCAAGAAAGATTTGCAGAGGCTAGAGAACGGTTACAGCAAGCCCAACAATTATACGAACAACAGCAACAGGCAAAATGGGCAGCCTATGCCAAACAATTTGCCCAAAGAGCGGTTGAAGCTCAATCCGGCAGTTGATCGCGCATTTGCTGGTGCAATTGCCGGGCAGCAGCATAATCCGGTTTTAATTCCAGGGCACGTTCCACTGACGCGATCGCGTCTTGATATCGGTTTAACTGCCAAAGCGCAGCCCCTCGATTATTCCAAAGTTCTGCTAAATCCGGTTGCAAGTCAATAGCGCGATTGAAGGCTTTTAGGGCTTCCTGCGGGCGATTGAGTTCCAACAACAGCGTGCCGCGATTATTCAACGCCTCCACATAGTTGGGATCGGCTTCCAGGGCGCGATTATAGAGAGTGAGCGCCTCTTGGAACTGTTGTTGCTCTTGACGGGCATATCCTTTACTCGAAAGCGGACGGGGATCATTCGGGGCGAGAGAAATAGCGCGATCGCAGGCTTCAATGGCTTCTTCAAATTCCTGTAGCTTGTTGAAACTGTAACAGCGTCCCCAATGTGCCTCAGCTAAGTTGGGATTGCGTTCAAGGGCTTGATCGTAGACTTGTAATGCTTGCTGATATTGCCCGTTGTTGCGCAGTTGATGACCTTGATTAACCAGTTCTCCCGGTGTCGGTTTCGCTGTTTTCTCGGCAGAAGAGGTGCTGGATTCATTGGGTTTCGAAAAAGGCGTATGAGAATTGGAGGTACCATTGTCAGGAGAAGAAGAAGAATCAGCAACTTGTGGCGTTGACGAGGAAAAAGAACAAGTTTTTAGCACCAGCAATAATCCTCCTAAACCCAGCAATCCCGCAACTGCTAGCCCGGTTCTCTTCGAAATATAGGGAACAGGTGAATCTCTTTTCCCGATGACGCCTTGCGATTGTGGTGGCGAAACAGCTTCTACCGTTGCTTGTTGCTGAGAAGGAGATTCAGAACTTGCCTGATTAGGCATTTCCTCTGTTGGAGCAACCGTTGATGCCATAGGATTTTCGGATGGAGGGATATACCAATGTTCTGGCACTTGTTCCTGGAGTTGGGAAGGCAGTTCTTGCAGGGCAGTTAACGCCTCGGTTGCGGTAGGATAGCGATCGCGAAAATCAAAATGCACCATGCGATCTAAAATCGTAGCGAGGGCATCATCCACTGCTAAATCATGATCGCGCCACTCTAATTCTCCCGTATGAAAGTTCTGTTGCAACTGTTGAGGTTCAACCCCAGTTAACGCTTGAATGGCGATGATGCCAACCGCATACACATCACTGCTAAAACGGGGATGACCGGCTAATTGTTCATTGGGCATATACCCTTGCGTACCAATGGCAATGGTGGTGTTCCCTTTCCCGGTTTGCCGATTCCGAAATTGGGCATCAACCTGTTTCACGGCGCCAAAATCAATTAAAACGAGATGTTGGTCGTCATATCGCAACAGTAAATTCTGCGGTTTCAAGTCGCGGTGAATCACATCCTGTTGATGAACAAAACTTAACACGCCCAGAATGTCTTGCAGTAAGGCAATAACCCGTTCCTGCGGCCAGGGCTGATCAGCCACTAAACTGTCACTCAGCGGTTCCCCTGCAATGTATTCTTGCGCTAAATAAAACTCTTGCTGATCTTCAAAATGAGCGAGAAGGCGAGGAATTTGCGGATGATTTCCCAGTTTGTACAGGGTTTGTGCCTCGGTATCAAATAGCCGTCTAGCCATTTTCAGGCTCGTTGCGTCATTCACTTGGGGGTTCAGTTGCTTAATGACACAAGTGGGATGATCCGGCAAATGAAGATCCTGGGCGAGAAACGTTTGACCAAAGCCGCCGAAGCCAAGTTTTTTAACGATTCGATACCGCCCGCCTAGAGGCTTATCAATTGATTTGAAACCAAGCCTTTTGAAAACGTTCAACACATCGCCACCATTCCAAAAAACATGACTAAAGTTAAGAAATGCTAGGGGGTAATTTTAAAGTTGCTT
>JBDGQV010000102.1:2649-5031 GCA_042218725.1 Halothece sp.
CTGAAAAGCCAAACCGTGGGCGGCATTGCCATTCGCTTACTCTCTTCCCTTCCCGATAATCTCTCGGAAAATCAAATTCGGGAAGTGGAAACCGTGGTCAGTGAAAGCCTTTTTCCTGCTGGCTATTGGCTATTGTTGGAACGGGTTGCCCGGTATTACTGTACCCCCTTACTCTCAGTGATTCATACAGCGTTGCCGCCTGGATTATTAGGAAAATCCCAACTTCGAATTTGTCTCAAGCCTGATGCCATTCCTGTCGGGGCAGAAACGTTTTGTTCTCCAGCCGCGGCGAGTGTCTTAAAGCGATTGCAATCTCAAAAATTTGGCGAATACAGTGCCACCTATCTCCGCAGCAAAATTAAAGGGGCGCAACGGGGAATTAATGAATTAATGCGACGGGGTTGGGTAGAAAGTTATCTGCAACAACCGCAACTGTCTCGCCCAAAACAACAGAAAGCGGTAATGTTTGTCGGCGATTCCCCGGAGTTAACAGCCCGTCAACGGGAAGTGTTAGAGATGTTGCGTCGTCGGGGCGGCGAGTTATGGTTAACTGAGTTGTTGCAACTGTGTTCCACCACTTCTACTACTGTCTCGGCATTGGAAAAGAAAGGCTGTGTGGTGATTCAAGAACAGGAAAGACTCCGGTTTGCCCAAACCCCCACTCAACCCTCGGATCAGCCAAAGCAACTCAACACCGCCCAACAACAAGCCCTCGACACTATTACCGGCTTAACCGGTTACACAGAAGTGCTGTTGCATGGGATTACCGGTTCCGGGAAAACAGAAGTCTATCTGCAAGCGATCGCGCCCCTGTTAAATCAAGGTTATTCTGCCCTAATTCTGGTGCCGGAAATTGGCCTCACTCCCCAACTGTGCGATCGGGTTCGCGCTCGGTTTGGTTCGCAAGTTTGCATCTATCACAGCGGGCTTTCTACTGGGGAACGCTACGACACCTGGCGACAAATGCTAAGTGGACAGCCGCAAGTCGTCATCGGCACGCGATCGGCAGTATTTGCCCCGCTTCCCAAGGTTGGAATCATCATCCTGGATGAAGAACATGACAGCAGTTTTAAACAAACCCAGCGCCTTCCTACTTATCATGCCCGTACCGTTGCCAAATGGCGTGCCGAACAGGAAAATTGCCCCGTAATTTTGGGGTCAGCTACCCCTTCGTTAGAAACTTGGGAGAGTCACAGATTACGCCTCCCGAAACGGGAGGCGCCTGCTGTAACCGTTGGTCAAAACCATCCTGCCCCTCACAAGTGCTATCTCTCGTTGCCAGAACGCATTTATTCTCGCCCGCTTCCCCCCATTTCCGTGGTGGATATGCGACAGGAATTGCAAAAAGGCAATCGTTCCATTTTCAGTGAACCGCTGCAAACTGCCCTCAACAATCTGCAAACCCGAGGCAAACAAGGCATCCTCTTTATTCCCCGGCGCGGGCATAGTACCTTTGTTTCCTGTCGCAGTTGCGGTTATGTCATCGAATGTCCCCACTGCGATGTTTCTTTGTCCTACCACTATACTCACGAAGGGGCGACTCAGATGTTGCGCTGTCACTACTGCAATTATACCCAAGCGCAACCGCCTCAATGTCCCGCTTGTGGCTCCCCCTACCTGAAACATTTCGGCACCGGCACCCAACGGGTGAAACAAGCCCTGGATCAAGAATTTCCCAACTTGCGCGCCCTGCGGTTTGATAGTGACACCACCCGCACCAAAGGCGCCCATCGTTCCCTGCTTGACCAATTTACCAACTACGAAGCGGACTTGTTGGTGGGAACCCAGATGTTAACCAAAGGACTGGATATTGCCCAAGTGACCCTCGTTGCCGTGGTATCTGCCGATGGCGTGTTACACCGGTCTGATTATATGGCAGCCGAACGGGCGTTTCAAACCCTCGCCCAAGTTGCGGGAAGGGCAGGCAGAGGCGATGATCCCGGACAAGTGATTATTCAAACCTATTCTCCGGAACATCCCGTCATTGAAGCGTTACGGACTCACGACTATCCTCGTTTTGCCCAAGCGGAATTAACCAATCGCTACACTTATCATTATCCGCCCTATGGCAAGCTCATTTTACTGAATTTGAGCGGGTTAGATGCCTTAGAAGTGCAACAGACAGCAACCATGTTGGCCGATGTTTGTCGCGAAATGACCGAGCAATACGAGTGTGAAATTTTAGGGCCTGCCCCTGCCAGTATCATGCGAGTCGCCCGTCGATATCGCTGGCAAATCTTATTAAAATTTTCCCCAACTGTCCAAGAAAAGGACTTTCCACAATTGATGGAATTGTATCATTTATGTCCCAAACAGATTAGTTTAAATATTGATGTTGATCCCTTAGATATGGGATGAAACAATTAAATACAGGGGAAAGGG
>JBDGQV010000103.1:0-10181 GCA_042218725.1 Halothece sp.
TATCAAAAAATGCTCAAGCTGTGCCTTAGTCATGGAAAATGAGCAACTCGTTGGGATTGTCACTGTCGGGGATATTGTGGGCGCTAAACCGCAATCCTCTCTCCATCAGTGGGTTGTTCGAGAGATCATGACGGAACCGGTTGTCACGTTGCCGGAGTCGGATTTTACCAACTGTGTATCGGCGATGACGTTGCTGCAACAGCATTCTATCCAACATCTCCCCATTGTTGATGCTGAGGGAACCGTGCTGGGATTAGTCACAGATGCCAGTTTGCGAAAACAATCTCAACTCCTGGATTTATTGCAGTGGCGGGAAGTCAGGGAAGTAATGAATCAGAACGTAACAGCGGTTTCAGCCCAGACTCCCTTAAGCGCGATCGCGCAACAGTTGATCAATCAAAATTTAGATTTCCTAGTAGTGATCAACTCGGATCGCGATCTTCCCATTCGGATCATCACCAAACAAGATTATATCTCGTTTTTGGCTTTCGAGTTCAACCTAGAACAATCTTCAGCAGAGGCAATAATGCACTCACCGCTTGTTTCTGTTCAACCCACAGATTCCTGCTTGCGAGTACAGGAACTGATGGCAGAACAGGACGTAAATCAATTGGCAGTTACAGGAGAACAGGGAGAATTAATCGGCGTTGTCACGGAAAATAGCTTTCTCGAAGCGCTGAATCCGTTGGAACTTTACAAACTGGCAGACAGGTTTCAAGGAAAAATAGCAGAACAAGCAACCCGCTATCAACAAACCCAAAAGGAATTGGAAGAACGGCGACAAGCAGAAGTTGCCTTACAATTCAGCGAACGTCGGTTTCGCGACATTTTTGATAATATGTTCCAGTTAATGGGACTATTATCCCCCGATGGGATTCTGCTGGAAGCCAACCAAACTGCTTTAAACTTTGCAGGCGTTAAGCGGGAAGAGGTAGTGGGCCGTCCATTTTGGGAAACCCATTGGTGGCAAATTTCCCCAGACACTCAAGCGGACTTGCGAGATGCAATTTCTCGGGCTGCCCAAGGAAACTTTATTCGCTATGAAGTTGACGTTTGGGGCATCAATCAAAGGGCAATCACCATTGACTTTTCCTTACGTCCGGTTCACGATGAGCAGGGAGAAGTCATTTTACTAATTCCGGAAGGGCGCGATCTCACTGAAACAAAGCGACTGGAATTAGAACGCCAACAAGCCTTTTGCTTGCTAGATGGCATTCAGCGGCGCTATTCCAGCTTAGTGGAAGCCTCACCCGTGGGCATCTTTCGGAGTGACCTGGCAGGCAACTGTATTTATGCCAGCGAAATTTGTTGTGAAATCCTGGGACTGTCTCAGGAGGCAATGAAAGGACAAGGATGGCAACAAGCGATACATCCAGAGGATAAAGAGCAAGTTTTGGCTGCGTGGTCTCGTGCGATTAAGGAAAAGCGCCCTTTTCAAATGGAATATCGGTTTGAGCGCCCGGATGGAACTGTCAGGTGGGTGTATGGGCAAAGTGCCGCCGAGCGAAATAGCCAAGGGCAAGTGACTGGTTTTGTCGGGACAATTACTGATATCAACGATCGCGCTACAGCAGAAATGGCTTTAAAAAACATCATTGCCGGCACGGCAACTGCCACTGGAGAAAACTTTTTCCCAGCGCTGGTTCGTCATGTGGCACAAGCCCTCAATGTTTCCCATGTTCTGGTCTCTGCTTTAATAGGTGAGGAGCTTCAAACCCTGGCTTTTTGGGACAATGGTGAATATCGACGCAATTTTTCTTATTCGTGGCGACAAACTCCCTGCGAACCCAGTTTGCAACAAGGAGAGTTTTATTGCCAGCAGTTCGTCCAGCAACAATTTCCGGAAGCACTAAGACTAGCACAATTTGGGGTAACCAGCTATCTGGGCGTTGCTTTATATGATGGGGAAGACAACATCATTGGCAATCTCTGCATTATGGATCGCGAACCGCTCCCAGATCCAGAACCCCTGACAAATATCTTGCATATCTTTGCAGGGCGAGCGGCGGCAGAATTGGAACGCCAACGAACCAGCACCTTATTAGAAGAACTGAATCAAGATCTAGAAGCGAAAGTTGAAGAACGCACCACCGCTTTACAAAGCCGAGAAGCGCAACTCCAAGATTTCTTTGACAATGCTCATGATGTCATTCAAAGCGTTGCCCTCGATACGGGAAAGTTTGAATATGTGAACCGGGCTTGGCAACAACTGCTTGGTTATTGTTCTGAAGAAATAAACAAGCTCACCATGTTTGATGTGTTGCACCCAGACTGCCAACAACATTGTCAGGAAATCTTAACCAAAATGAGAGCAGGCCAATTATCCAATATTGAACACCTAGAACTGGGGTTTTTAAGCAAAGACGGACAGAAAGTCATTGTGGAGGGAGGCATTACCTGTCGCTGGGAAGGCAATCAGCCCATTGTTGCCCGTGCTATTTTTCGCGATATTACAGAGCGTAAACAAGCAGAGCGAGAAAAATGCCTCTTGCAAGAACGGTTGAAATATCTTCTGCACTCTAATCCAGCGATTATTTATAGTTGCAGCATTGATTATCCCTATCAAGCCACATTTATTAGCGACAATGTTGAATCTATCTTAGGCTATCAACCGACAGACTTTACTCAACAAGCCGATTTTTGGGTAAGTCGCATTCATCCCGATGATGCGCCAAGGGTATTGGCTGAGTTATCGCGTTTTTCATCAGAACAAGAGACTCACAAGGATAAATATCGATTTTGGCACGGAGCAGGGTATTATATTTGGGTTCGAGATGAACTCCGTTTAGTCCGCGATGAAGCTGGGAATACTCTGGAAATTGTGGGTTATCTTGCTGATATCACTGAGCAGAAACAGGCAGAGGAACAACTGCAACAAACCAATGAAGCCCTCATTCGGGCAACTCGCCTCAAAGATGAATTTCTCGCCACCATGAGTCATGAACTCCGCACGCCCCTCAATGCCATCTTGGGGTTAACAGAAGGATTAAAAGAGCAAGTTCAGGGGTCGATTAATGAGAAACAAAGTAAAGCGCTCAACACCATTGAACACAGTGGTTATCACTTACTGGAACTCATTAATGACATTTTGGATTTTTCTAAAATTGAGTCCGGGAAAATGGAACTGAGTTGCGCTGACACTGAAATTGCGCCTTTGTGCCAATCCGTGCTGGCGGTGATTAAGCAACAAAGTGAAAAAAAAGGCATTCAGCTTCAAACTCAACTGCCTGCTCATCTCCCGAAAGTTTCCCTTGATGAACGGCGTATCCGTCAAGTATTAATCAATTTATTGAGCAATGCGGTTAAATTTACCCCGGAAGGGGGACAAATTACCCTAGAAGCAAGCCTAGTTCAAAAACCAAGGCCGCCAGAAGCAACAGCATGTTCCCATGCGGTGAGAATTGCCGTTATTGATACCGGAATTGGCATTGCGCCAGAAAAAGTCAACCAGTTATTTGAACCTTTCCTGCAAATTGACAGTGCGCTTAATCGCAAATACCAAGGCACTGGTTTAGGGCTTTCCCTCGTCAAGCAAATTGTGGAACTCCACGGCGGGGAAGTAGGAGTGGAGAGTGAACTGGGAGTCGGCAGTTGCTTCAACATTGATCTTCCCTTGCAAGAAGTGCCTTCTCCCCTGGCAATGACAAGTGAAACGGAATCGGCAACAGCATCCAAAGTCTCGGTTGCAAAAGCCTCTCCCCAAATTTTGCTGGCTGAAGATAATGAAAGCAAGATGGCTACGATCTTTAATTATCTAGAAGCCAAGGGATATCAGCTGATTGTTGCCAAAAATGGAGAAGAGGCAGTGCAGGCAACTCATGCCCACTTCCCTGATGTGATTTTAATGGATCTTCAAATGTCAAAAAGGGATGGGTTAGCAACCATCGAGGAGATTCGCTGTGAGGATCGCTTGAGCCAGATTCCGATTATTACCCTAGCGGATTCGGCAATGGACAGCGATCGCGATCGCTGTTTACAAGCTGGGGCTAATGCCTACTTAAGCAAGCCCATTCGCATGAAGCAGTTGGTTGCGCTCATCCAGCAATTGCTCCCCTGAATGCTTGCCTTCCCATCCATGAACTGCTAAGTGACCATTGCGTCTAACTTGCCTTCTTGTTCTAAGGCATAAAGTTCGTCACAACCGCCAATCGAGGTATCGTCAATGAAAATCTGAGGGAGACTCCGTTTGCCGCCCGCGCGATCGGCCATTTTATCTCGTGCTGCTTCATCGTCATCAATGCAGTGTTCCGTAAATGGGATGTTTTTTTGCGTCAGTAGGGCCTTAGCGCGCAGACAAAAAGGACACCAACTCCAAGTATAGATTTCGACGTTTGCAGACATAAACTCGCTCGTACATTTTACATATTTCCTCACTTAGTGATTTTAACCTCTTTCCTTGTTAGAATTTTTCCTAAGCGCGATGTCTTCCCGAATGAGGCAACATAACTCACTTTCAATTCGCTATGACACTGAGCCAACAACTGTGGCAACAAAATCAAGATTTAGTAGAAGCCAGTCTCAACCATCCCTTTGTCCAAGGAATTGCTGATGGAAGCTTGGATCAACGCTGTTTTGCCTTTTATGTCGCGCAAGATGCCTTTTTCTTAGCCTCTTTTGCCCGCGCTTATAGCATTGCAGCGGCTAAAGCCCCAGACTGGGAAGGATTTCAAGTCTTTCATCAACTTGCAGGAGGCGTTTTGGAAGAACTCAATCTTCACCACAGTTACGCGCAACAATGGGGCGTGGATGTCCAACAAGTTACCCCCAAATCAGCCACGCGCCACTATACTGATTTTCTCCTAGCAACCGCTTGGGGCAGCGATGTGGGATTAACTGCTTGTGCCATGACGCCCTGTATGCGTCTCTATCGTTTTATCGGCACCCAATTGGCACAAAATGGGATTGGCAATCACCAATACAGCGATTGGATTAAAACCTATAATGATGATGAGTTTGGTGAATTAGTCCAGACCTTGGAACGTTTGGTGGATCGCTATGAGTCCTCCCATGCAGAGGCTCATGCCAAATATCGCTATGCCTTGCAATGCGAACGCGACTTTTTTGCGGCAGCTTGGCAATTAGAAGAAGGTTAGTGCTGATTTTTTAACTCTTTGAAGTGATCTTTATCAATTTTATTAAAATCGGTGTTGGGAAATAGGCTTAACAAGAATTCGTTAACTTGAGTGCGAGTCTGATAACTGGCTTTTGCCAAGGGTTGCGGGAGAAATGCATCGCCAACGGCAACGAAAATGATGGTTAAGGCAACAGCTAGGGTCAAGGTTTGAGAACGCATCACTAGTTTCACCTCTGTCGGATCAGGCTACTATTTTGACAAAATTTTAAGTGTTATTTGAGGCGTGCGCTGTTGTCCTTATCACTTTAAATTACGAATTTGCCCGGTTTTTACTATGATTTAAAATACAACTTGTCATAGAATTGGAGGATTCGAAGGAAGAATAACAAAAAAAAGGGTGAGCATTGCCCACCCTATGGAAAAAAGTGAAATCGAATAGAATCGCGTTTATTTCAACGGCGGTGCCGTCACAGATACCAGAGAGGACTCGGTTTGCGCCACCTCAGAGGGTTTGATTAATGTGGGAACCGAATTTCGCAAGCGGTCTGTATAGGCTACCGTTGTGGAGTCATACACCTGCGTTAGCACTTTCGGATATAAGCCAACGCCAATGATTGGAACCAGTAAACAGGCGATGATAAAGACTTCTCGCGGTTCGGCATCCACCAAGACTTCGTGAGACACCAACTCTTGATTCTCTTTGCCATAGAAGATTTCTCGCAACATGGACAGGAGATAAATCGGCGTTAGAATGACCCCTACTGCCGCCAAGAACACGACCAGCACCTTGAAGGTTGTATTATAGGCATCGCTAGTGGAAAAGCCGATAAAGACCATAACCTCGGCAACAAAGCCGCTCATTCCCGGCAGGGCAAGAGAGGCAAGGGAACAGGTGGTAAACATGGCAAAGATTTTTTGCATGCGCTGTCCAACGCCGCCCATTTCATCCAACATGAGAGTATGGGTGCGGTCATAAGTCGCTCCCACCAGGAAGAAGAGACTGGCGCCAATTAAGCCGTGGGATACCATCTGCAGCACTGCCCCGCTTAAGCCGATATTGGTAAAGGACGCAATGCCAATTAAAACAAAGCCCATGTGAGAAATGGAGGAATAGGCAATTTTCCGTTTGAGATTGCGTTGGGCAAAGGAAGTGAGAGCGGCATAAATAATATTAACGACCCCTAAAATTACCAGCGCCGGGGCAAAATAGGCATGGGCATCCGGCAACATCCCAGCATTCATGCGAATTAGGGCATAGCCTCCCATTTTCAGGAGAATCCCCGCCAGCAACATATGCACTGGCGCCGTTGCTTCGCCGTGGGCGTCAGGAAGCCAAGTGTGCAAGGGGAAAATCGGCAACTTGACCGCATACGCGATAAAGAATGCCCCATATAGCCACAGTTGGAAATTGAGGGCAATATCCTTATCCGCTAACGCCCGCATATCAAAGGTCACTGTATCCCCATAGAAGGCCATGGTTAAGCCAGCTACGAGGATAAACAGGGAGCCGCCTGCAGTATAAAGAATAAACTTTGTCGCCGCATAGAGGCGTTTTTTGCCGCCCCAAATGGAAAGCAACAGATAAACTGGAATTAACTCCAACTCCCACACGAGGAAAAAGAGCAACATATCCTGCACGGCAAAGACAGCAATTTGTCCGCCGTACATGGCCAGCATGAGGAAGTAAAAGAGTTTGGGCTTCAGGCTAACGGGCCAAGCCGCTAAAATCGCTAAGGTGGTAATAAAGCCCGTGAGGATAATCAGGGGCATGGAAATGCCATCTGCCCCCACTGACCAATTGAGGTCCAGTTCGGGAATCCAACTATAACTTTCTACCAGTTGCAAATTGGGGTCAGAGAAGTCGTAGTCGCGATAGAATCCCGTGACGATTAAGGCAAAGTCAATTAAACCGATTACAAGGGCATACCAACGTACCTGTTTCCCCTCTTTATCGGGAATAAAGGGAATAAATAAGGAAGCAACGATGGGGAATAGGATAACCGTTGTTAACCAGGGAAAATTTGTCATAGTTTTTCAAATCAAACGAAATTGTGTACTGCTCTCATGAAGTTGCAATCAATATCAACCTTGGAATTGAGACCGCTTGATTCCTGTTCAGCGACCAGTATTGAGCGATTGGATTAGAAACAGGGTTGATGAACCCCATTTTTGGCAACTGGTCACTGATTGGAGATTTCGGGGGCGCTTAAACAACACTAAAGACAATTACGAACCCTAACACGGCCCCAAAGACAATGAGGGCATAAAATTGGGCACGACCGTTTTCAAAGTATTTCAAGCCTTCACCGCCGATGATGGCCAGCAACCCGGTGAGGTTAACGGCGCCATCCACCACCCGATAGTCAATTTCCAGCACTTGTCGGGCAATGCGGCGGCTGCCTTTAACAAACAGGCGATCATAGAGTTCGTCGAAATACCATTTGTTGAGGGAGAAGCGGTACAGAAACGGGAATTGTTGCGCGATCGCGCTCGGATCGATTTTCTTGCTGGCATACATCAGTGAAGCCAGGGTAATCCCGATTAAGGCAATTCCAACTGAGTTCCCGGCCATGATCAAAAATTCCGACCATTCAAACTCAGCCATCAGTGCTTTCACTTCTTCTAAGCTTTCGCCGGGGGCATAAACAAACTCCTCAAAGAAGTTTTCCCAGGGCTTGCCAATCCAGCCAATGGCAATGGAGGGAATGGCTAAAATGACCAAGGGCAAGGTCATGCTTAAGGGCGATTCATGCGGGCTTTCATGATGATGATGGTGGTCCGCTTCCTGATCCGATTCCAATTCTTGGGTATCCATGGCCCCTGGCCCAAAGGCGGGTTTAAACTGGGCAAGAACAGACTCATCATTGCCGCGAAATTGCCCTTCAAAGGTCATGAAATACATCCGGAACATATAGAAGGCCGTTAACCCTGCCGTTAACCAGCCCACAAACCACAGTGCCGGATTAGCGCTAAAGGCTTGACTTAAAATTTCGTCTTTGGACCAGAAGCCGGCAAAGGGAGGAATCCCGCAGATGGCTAAAGTTCCCACTAAAAAGGTTAAAGAGGTAATGGGCATATATTTGCGCAAACCGCCCATTAAACGCATATCTTGGGCAAGGGCCGGATTATGGCCGACCACGCCTTCCATGCCATGAATAACCGAACCGGAACAGAGGAACAACATGGCCTTAAAGAACGCATGGGTCATGAGGTGGAATAAACCGGCGGTATAACCGCCAACGCCCATGGCCATCACCATATATCCCAATTGGGAAATCGTGGAGTAGGCTAAGCCTTTTTTAATATCATTTTGGGTAAGCGCGATCGTCGCCCCCAAAAAGGCAGTAAAGGCCCCTGTCCAAGCAATAATGGTCATAACAGAGGGCAAATGTTCAAACACGGGATACATCCGCGCAATGAGGAATACCCCAGCTGCAACCATAGTGGCCGCGTGAATCAATGCGGAAATGGGGGTGGGACCTTCCATGGCATCGGGAAGCCAAACATGAAGGGGAAATTGCGCTGATTTGGCCACAGGACCAAGAAACACTAAGATGCCAAATAAAGATGCAAGACTGGTGCCGATAATCCCGGATTCAACGAGGGTTTCCAGTTGCATTCCCATCTCGGAAAATTCAAAGGTGCCAGTAGCCCAATAGAGTCCTAACATTCCCAGTAAGAAGCCAAAGTCGCCAACCCGGTTAACGACAAAGGCTTTTTGGCAAGCATCTGCCGCTGCTTTGCGGTCATACCAAAAGCCAATGAGAAGGTAGGAACACATTCCCACCAATTCCCAGAAAATATACACTTGCACCAAGTTGGGACTGATGACTAAGCCCAACATAGAAGACGCAAATAAACTCAAATAAGCATAGAAACGCACATAACCGGGGTCATGTTCCATATAACCGTCAGTATAGACCATGACCAAAAACGCCACAGTGGTCACAATCGTCAACATGACAGTGGTTAAATGGTCGATGGTGTAGCCCATGGTCAGCTTAAAGTCTCCCGCGGCTGCCCATTCAAAGGTGCGGAGAAAGGTCTCATGTCCTTGAATTTGACTCCACAGCAACGCAAAGGAGAACACCATGGTTGCCCCGGTTAGAGAGACAATAAAAATTGACGCCGGTTGACGTAGCCGACTGGTGACTTGGTTAAATGAGATCAGTCCTGTCCCGACGATCATCGCGCCGAGTAAGGGCAGGACAGGTATTAGCCACGCATATTGATACAGCTGTTCCATATAAATTACGCCTATTGATTTGTTGTTACACCCTTGTTCATCTATAACTTGGGGAAACTGTCCACTGCCTCGACCTATGGTCTTGATTCAAAAGGCTTCCGTTCCAGAAGACTTATCTGCCAACCCATGGTCACAGTGGCAATATCGTTAACAATTGTGACATATCCTGTTGGCGACAAAGTGCCGATTGTTCTCTAGGTGTGAGGAATTTTTCAATTAATACTTGCAATGATTAATCAAGAAAAATTTAAACTGTATTCAGATCACTGCTATTTTGCTAAAATCGGTTATGCCAAAAATTAGGTGGCGAAACCGGTGGAGAATTTGTCAAAGTAAGGAGAAACCAGCATAAGGAGCGAGCCAATGGAGAAAGAAGAAAACGCTTTACCGATTTGGGAATATAAAGTCGTTCATCTTAATATCAAAAATACAGAAACGCCGAGTGCTGAAGCTGCCAGTTCTGCAACCAAAGGAACCTTTAGTCCAGAATTTATTAAGCAAGAATTTCCTGATATTTATAGTACTGAAAATACGTCCGATCACCCGGCGCGTCAATTGCAAGAGGCGCTAAATCGGTTAGGAAAAGAGGGTTGGGAGTTAATTGAAATTTCTCAAATTGGGTCGTTAACCATGATGTTTTTGAAACGGATGAAATCAGAGTCCAAGGATGATTCTGAATAATTGAACCCAACAGAAACAGATGACACAGACGACTTTCAATTAAGCTGTAACTGGCATTGATCAAGATAATATTGCTCTATTTTCGAGTTGCTTGGCCTCATTATTGGTTCTTACTTGGATAAGAGTCAAGATTTGTTTCGCGCGATCCACTCTTGATTGAAAATGGTTTCATAAATGGGA
>JBDGQV010000104.1:0-9118 GCA_042218725.1 Halothece sp.
TTAATCAAATGATTTAATTGTTTCACAATCATTAGGGCATCTTCAAAGCCTTGGTTCGTTCCTTGGGCAATAAAAGGAGGCATTCCATGGGCTGCATCTCCGACTAATACAACACGTCCTGAACTCCAATAAATTTCCTGTTCCACAGGGAGATCAACCGGATGAATATAATAGGGACGCGTAATTAACTGTTCAGGATTAGATAAATTAATAAGTTGCAAAAAAGCATCAGGATATCCAGCTAAGTTTAAGGTCTTTTGCGCAACATTGATCAATTCTTCTGGCGATGAATTGAGTATCGTATCTAATTCGATAGGAGCATGAATTAAATAACCAAACGTATTAGTATCCTTACGAAGCAATATGATTCGAGCATAATTATGAGTAACTTCAGGTTTAATAGTGACCACGCGATCGCGCTGGAGATAATTATTTTCTAATGAGTTTGTAGTTTCATCAGGGATATTTTCAACAGTGAAACAGCCAATGGCACCATATCCGGAAAATTGAGGTTTGGCCCATTTTTCTAAATCGGTATTTTTATATAAAATTTCTCGAATTGTCGAGTTAATTCCATCGGCAGCAACGACTAATTTGGCTTGAAAAGAATGCTGGCTTGGTTCATCATAGTGATTGTCTTTAGAAGAATTATTTTCCTCGTTTCTTGAATTATCCCAATGAGCAAAAGGATTAACAGGAAGTGACTGATTCGAAATACAATCAACAGATACGGTATTATTTTTTTGATTTATATTAATACAACGATTGTCAATTTTTATAATATCAGGAGGCAGTAAATTTCGTAATTGAGTTTGTATCTCATACCAAGGAATCGAAATTCGACCTTCGCCATATTGATTGAACCAGTCATCGAAATTTAATGAAAAGGAACGAATTACTTGGCCTGCTAAATTTCGATCGCTCCAAACTTTTTTCTTTGAAGAATCAGTTGCAGTTAAACTGACTGATTTGAAATTTTGATAAGCCTGTTCACTTATGCATTTGAGTGCCTTTAAGCCATTCGGTAATAAATCAACTGTTTGCCCTGCTTTACGAAAACTGCGAGTTTGATCGATGACTAAAATGTTTTGAATCCCTCTTGCATATAATCCTAAAGCCGTTGCTAATCCCACTGGACCAGCGCCAATAATTAGCACATCATAAATTTTATTTGCTGTCATTTGAAATTTAATTTTTATTAGTTTATTGAGAAACTCACACGTTATAATTAATATTTTAATAGAGTCAACTAATATCAAAATAGGAAGATTATTTACAATCGCGCGCGATCGCGCATCGTAATCCTAACTTAGCTCAACTTCCTCAAACAAAAGAGCAAATTCAGCAACAACAAGCAGAGTTACAAAACCAACTCCTCAAGCGTTAACAAGAGCTACAGCAAATCGAAACTAATTTAAAATCAATTACAAAACAATTTCTGCAATCATCATTCCCTCTTCTGGATCTTTTCGCACCTCAAAGCCCAACCGCTGACAAATTCGTTGCATGGGACGATTCTCCGGCAAAATGTAGGCAATAATCGCTTCTAGTTGTTCCTGTTTGCCAATATGCAAGAGTTGACGTAAAAATTCCGTTCCTAAGCCTTGATGTTGGTATTGATCGCTAATCAGCATGCCAAATTCAGCACTGTTGGTTCCCTTGATTTGACTCAGTCTGGCGACGCCCAGAATTTGATGATTGCCTTGTTCGTCTTCATAGTCTGCCACTAAAGCAATTTCGCGATCATAATCGACAAAACAAATCCGAGTCAGTCGGGTGTGGGCAATGCGATGACTATATTTAATTAAATGGGCATATCGCAAATAAACACTTTCTTCTGATAAAGTGCTATGGAAGGCTCGGATTAAGGGTTCATCCTCCGGTCGAATGGGACGAATGGTGACCGGCGTTTTATCCTTGAGTTGCCAATGGTTAATGTATTGGGTGGGATAGGGACGGATCGCGGTCTTGGGACGTTCTTCCGTGTCATCGGAATGTAAAACGACTCGTGCATCAAGGGCGATGCTTCCCCCGGCTTGGGAAGGTTGGGCTAATAAGGGATTAATATCAATTTCTTTAATTTGCGGTTGTTCAACGACTAACTGACTAAATTGCACCAAAAGCTGTTCGAGGGCTTCTAAATCAACCGTGGAACGACCTCTCACCCCTTGTAGGGCTTGATAGATTCGGGTTTGTTCCATCATCCGCCGCGCTAAGGTGGTATTGAGCGGCGGGAGTCCTAAAGCGCGATCGCGAAACACTTCCACGAGCGATCCGCCAGTGCCAAATAGTAAAATAGGCCCAAATTGGGGATCAAGACTGCTGCCTAAAATCAGTTCATACCCGTCTAGTTGCAACATCGGTTGCACCGTAACCCCTTGGAAGTGTTCCCTGGCAACAGACCTCTCAATGGCTTGGTAAGCCGACGCCACAGCATCCGCATCTTGGAGATTCAATTTTACCCCGCCAACATCGGTTTTGTGCGTAATGGTTTCCGAGGACAGTTTTAAAACCACCGGATAACCAATGGCGTCTGCTTGTTTGATCGCTTCCTCGGCAGTCGTGGCAAGACGCGTGTCTACGGTTAAGATATGGTAAGCAGCCAGAAGTTGTTTGGATTCGTATTCGGTAAGCAGCGTTCGTCCTGAATTTTGCACCTGATTCAGGATTTGTTGCACTTGAGCATAATCCGGTTCCCTTCCTTCAGTGAGAATTGGGGTTTCATAAATGCCTTGCAAGTTGTAGCTATACTGCCACATCAAATTAAACACTTGCGCCGCCGTATCAGGGTAAGGAAGGGTAAAGATGGTGGCTTCATTAAGGAGGTTTTGCCCGGCTTCCACGCTATTTCCCCCCATCCAACTGGCTAAGAGGGGTTTTCCTTTGAGGTGGGAGAAGTTGCAAAGGGTTTTTGCAATTTCGGTGGGATTCGTCATCGCTTGCGGCGTGAGAATGACTAAGAAACCGTCGCTATTGGGATCCTCTGCCACCTGCGCGATCGCGTTTTTGTAGCGTTCTGGATCGGCATCCCCAAGAATATCGATAGGATTGCCATGACTCCAGTGTGTCGGTAAACACTCATTTAAGCGCGCGATCGTATCTGGGGCTAACTCCGCTAATTGTCCTCCCTGATGAATTAGGGCATCTGTGGCTAAAACCCCCGGTCCTCCGGCATTGGTTAAAATGGTGAGACGATTGCCTTGCGGGCGCGGTTGCTTGGATAAAATTTCCGCCAAATTAAACAAATCATCAATGGTATCGACTCGCAACACCCCACAACGACGAAACGCAGCATCCAATACTTCATCGCTGCCAGCTAATGCCCCGGTATGAGAGGCGGCAGCTTTGGCAGCGGCAGAGGTTCTCCCGGATTTAATCACAATAATGGGCTTGGTTAACGCGACTTCTCGCGCGGCGGAGAGAAACGATCGCGCATCGCCAATGGATTCCATATAAATAACAATACTGTGGGTATGGGGATCGTCTCCCAAATAATCAATTAAGTCGCCCCAATTGACATCCAACATGGATCCAATGGAGACAAACGCACTAAAGCCCACATTCTCGCGAAAACTCCAATCCAAAATCGAAGTACACAAGGCCCCACTCTGACTAATAAATCCCACATTGCCCGGTAACGCCATGGCACTGCCAAAGGTGGCATTAAGACCATAATGGGGATTCATGACGCCCAGACAATTGGGTCCAATAATCCGCAATTGATGGGCTTGGGCTTCGGCTTTAATTTCGGCTTCCAGGGCAACCCCGGCTTCTCCAATTTCTTTAAACCCTGCGGAAATAATAATGGCCCCCTTCACGCCTTTGCGAGTACAGTCTTTGACAACGCCAGAAACACTGGGGGCAGGAATCGCAATAATTGCTAAATCAACCGCATCGGGAATGCTTTCCAAATTGGGATAGGCTTTAATCCCCAAAACACTATCCCGTTTCGGGTTGACGGGATAGACAGTTCCACCGAAAGGATTGCTGATTAAATTCCATAATAGGGTACGTCCCACACTGCCAGGCGTTTCGCTAGCACCAATGACAGCGACGCTTTTCGGGGCGAAAATGGCATCCAACGGTTGACGAGTTCCTAGGAAATCATGGGCGGGGTCGTTACTTCGATTTACTGTTTGACTCATGAGTTCAAACCTGCCATCTGATGCTACTACTACTACTTTAGAAGTGGATGCCCGATTCTTGTCCTCCCAAAATGGAAAAAACACTTAAGATTGCAAGTGGTGTTTATTGTTGATTATTAACAACGAATTCTTTGTCTTCTTTACGAAAAGGATTCTTAAAAAAGGTTCCCGTTTGCGGCGGTAAATTCGGATTAGAAATAATTTCTGTAAGACTCTTGGCAACACCGGTTACAGGAATCGCTAAAATGATGCCTAATAAGCCGCCTAATTTTGCACCTAATAACAGTGAAGATAAAATAATGACCGGAGATAATCCGGTTAAATTTCCCATAATCCGAGGGGCAATCAAATTATCTTTTACTTGTTGCATCCCCACGGCAATTCCTAGAACTTGCAGGGATAACCAACCATCAATAAATGCAACGATTAACACAACAGTGGAAATGCCTAATGTTGCCCCAATAAAGGGAATAATTTCTGTAACGCCGATAAAAATAGCAAATAAAAGAAAATAGGGAACACCAATCAGCCGGAAAGCTAGGGTTAACGTTATCGCCATAAATAACCCGAGCAATAACTGACCTGTCACAAATCGTTGTAAATTACGGGCAATTGATTGGGTTAATGCTGTCTGAATTTTGGGATTAAAAATCGCTGTTAGATTTCGCCAAATTCGTTCCCCATCTAACAGCATATAAAACGAAATAACGAGGATTAAGATTAGTTCTAGTAAAAAATTGAAGGTATCAACAACTAAGCCAAAACTAGTGGAGGCAATTTCTTCTGATTTCGCTTGAATTTTCGCTAACAGTTGAGACGCTAAAAAATTAATATCAAATGGCAAATTGCGGTCAATACTCCAGGCTTGAAAACTTTGCAATTGTTCCTGCCCGGCTGCAATTAATTCCGGCGACTTGGCAATTAATTGTCGCCCCTGATTCAAAGCAGGCGGAAATACAGTAATCAAAATGATACTGGCAATAAAAATTGCGCCTAAATAAACGAACGTCGCTGCCAGCGGGCGAGGAATGACTGTTTTTAAAGCCCTAACCGGATAATTGAGTAAAAACGCAATTAATGCTGCCGTGAGTAAAATACTAATCAGTCCTGCAGCAAAACTCAACAGGTTAAATGTCAGCCAACCTGTCACTAGAATTAAGAGCCAAGTGATTAAAAATTCTTGTAAAGGTGAAAAAAAACGACTCATGCTGTTGGCCAATCATTACTCAGTATTTAAAATCGTCTGTACCCAACGGGGCGGAGAAGGAATGGGATTTCCCAACCGATTCAAAATTAACAGGGAGACTAAATGAACCACAAAAACATAAATAATGCTATTGAGAACAACCGTAGCAAACGCGATCGCCTGTACTAACCATAAACTGGGTTGCGCCAATAATCCTAACTGTACAAATCCCCATTCCAAAAATTGGGCAATTTGTGAAGTGACATAAACCCAGATATCTTCTCCCAAAAAAATTGACAGCAGCCAAAAGCGAAAGAAAAAACCAAAGGTATCAATGATTGCCCCCACTGTTACTGAGAGTCCCCAACCCATTCTTCGTTGCCAAAATGCCCCTAACTGAACCCCCATTACAGCATAAGGGATGACATACAAAATACTGCGGGTCGGGCCCATTAAAATAGACAATAGCAACCCCGAAATTAAAACACTCATCCAAGAAGCACGTATTCCCCGTCGTAAATAAACTAGTGCCATGGGAAGGGGAAATAAAATTCTTAAAAGGGGGCCTGGTGGAAAATAGAAATTAATTAACCAAATTAAACCGGCGGCACTTGCCAAAAAAGCCGTTTCCACCATTACCACAGCAGAACTCCCAACTTCTAAAGCAACTGTCTGAGGAGAATTGCTCGGCGGGTCTTCTGTTCCTGCATCTACCCAATTCACATCCGAGGTGAAATCATTTGGTTCTGTCGACCCTTGTTGGTTAGAAGAGTCTGCTGTAGCATCAGATTCCTCAGGAAAATTGCTCATAGGTAACTTACCGTTGGCAAATGGTGGTCAGCTCAACATCAAAACAGTGGGTTATTCAGCTTCAGTGGAAGGAGAAGATAGAACATCTTCTAACGCTAAAAGATCAGGAATATTAAGCGTATGATGTTTCCGTTGAATCAGTTCTCGTTTTTCCAATTTGGCAAGAACTCGCGTTACAGTTTCTCGTGCCAATCCACTCAGACTGCTGATTTCCCGATGAGGCAGGTTCGGAATTTCAATTCCTTCATTAACCTGTTTTCCTTGCCCTTCTGCTAAAAATAAAAGGACATCGGCAACCCGAGACATACTATCCGCTTCCCGGAGTCTCAGTCGACGATTCACTTGCCGTAATCGTTTGGCCATCAGTTGCGATAAACGAATGGCAGCAAGCGGTTCGGCATGAATAATTTTCAGAAAATCTCCCGAGGGAATGCTGCAAATGCGAGTGGGCGTGAGCGTAATAACATCAGTGGAACGAGGAACCTCCTCCATGGCAGCCATTTCCCCAAACACTTCACCCGTCCCCAAAATATTGAGGGTGACTTCTTTTCCATCCTTATTGTAAGTACGGATTTTAACCCATCCCTCGATGATAAAATAAACTGATCCTCCCCAATCATTTTCTAATAAAATCACCTGATTTGCGGGATGATTCCGAGACACAATATGAGAAACCATTTCCTGCAAGGTTTCCTCAGGCAATCCTTCAAAAAACATCCCTGGAGAAATCAGTTGATCTAATTCGGCTTTGATATTACGAGTAGTAGTTGCTTCTTCCATATCTTACAGAATGATGAAATTCTAACCTTTTTTATTTAGTCTAGCTCTAATCTGTGAATACACAGTGAATCCTATTTTGACATTTGTCAAGAATTACTGGTGTGAGCTAAAGAGTGCCTCGAAATAATCCTTGAGGGCGAAATAATAACATAACCACCATAATCAATAAGGCAACACCGAGTTTGTATTGCGATCCTAATAGAGGAACACTTAACTCTTGAGCAATACCAATGAGATAAGCACCAGTAACAGCTCCGTAAGGATTGCCAATTCCTCCTAAAATCACCGAGGCAAAAATGGGTAAGATTAAAAACCAACCCATGTTTGGACGGACTGCAGTAATCAGTCCATAATTGGCTCCGGCAATGGCGGTTAAAATTCCCGCAATCACCCAAGTCCAAATCACAATGCGTTCCACGTTAATGCCTGACACTCGTGCTAGATCAATGTTATCTGCTACCGCTCGCATGGCTTTGCCAATTTGGCTGTTTTGTAGAATAAAATGCAAAGCAATAATGGCTAATAGAGAAAGAGCAATGGCAATGATCCGATAATAGGCGACTTTGAGTCCAAAAATGTCTATCGCCTGTAAGATGGGCAAGTCGTAAGATTGGTTGCTGCCACCCCAAATTAAAAGAATGCTGCTGCGAAGAAAAAGGGCTAAGCCAATGGAAATAATGATGAGAGTGGTAGGTTGGGCTCGAATATTGCGCATTGGTTTCCAAAGAAACACTTCGGTGAGTAACATGACGCCCACGGTTCCGATGGCACCGGCAATCATAGATAACCAAATGTTTAATCCTGCGATATTGCTAATCCAAGTGAGATAAGCCCCCACTGTCATTAAGTCGCCCTGGGCAAAGTTGGGCAAACGCAGAATGCCAAAGGTTAACGTTAGTCCCACAGCGACCAAAGAAAGGATACTACCGATAGCAAGTCCGTTAATTAAAAGTTGTGCCGTGTCCATTGGGATTAAATTTAGATTCGGTTTAAATCTAATTAGTAGTTTTGAGATTCAGAATTTAAAATGTAGTTAATCTTTAGTGATTGATTTTGACATTGATAATTAATTGGTCATGATGAGTGATTGGAATGAAACGTCGTCTTCTGAGTCAGCAGAAATGGAACCGACACAAACACGCGTTCCCCCTTGGGGAACAGTTACCGTTTTAGAAAAAGGGCAACGGTACTGTATTAATCGGATTGAAGTCAAACCTGGGCATCATATTAGCACGCAAATGCACTACCATCGCACTGAACATTGGGTGGTGGTAGCAGGAACTGCAAAAGTGATTAAAGATGGCGAAGAAATGACCCTTATTGCCAAACAATCAACTTATGTTCCGATGAATACTCCCCACCGAGTCGAAAACCCAGGGGTAATTCCGTTAATTATGATTGAAGTGCAAAATGGGGAATATTTAGGAGAAGATGATATTGTCCGTTTTGGCGATACAGAATAAGTTAATTCCTAACCCTAATTATTATGGCCCAGGGCGATCAAATTTATATTCTACAGCGGTTTATCAATTTTCAAGGCCTTTATGAACATCATGGGATTGATTGTGGTGATGGCAGCGTAATTCATCTTCGCAAATCGAATGAAACCATCACCCAAACCCCTTTTTTAGAATTTACAAATGGCAACCAAGTCTATGTCAAACATTATCCCCTCTGTTTTATTCCAGAGGTGGTGGTTCATCGTGCGCAGAGCCGTTTAGGGGAAAAAGGCCGTTATAATCTGCTGTTTAATAATTGTGAACATTTTGCCACTTGGTGTAAAACCGGCCGTACCTATAGCCAACAAGTGAGAGATTTTATTCCCATTTTGTCCCGGCTGAAAATCGATAACCTGGCTGCCCCCCTCCAAGAGGCTCTTCAAGAAAGCCAACGAAGCGATCAAGATCAGTTGGTAAATGAAGCCCTTGCTGAGATTAAGCAAGTTTGGGATAAAACGCAACCTCGTTACAATCAAACCTTAGAAGAGATGAAGGTGTGGCAGGCAGTTGCTTGGAAGGCACTGCAGCAAGGAAAAGAAGATGTGGCCAAAGCTGCGATTAAGCGCAAACTTCGCTACCAAAAACAAGCCCAGAAAGATAAAAAACACCTTGACCAATTAGCCAAGATGACAGAAACGCTATTGCAATCTCGTTTTTCGGATCGTCACTCTTGAAGCGCGATTGAGCTCCGCTCGCGG
>JBDGQV010000104.1:9218-32504 GCA_042218725.1 Halothece sp.
GCAATCTCGTTTTTCGGATCGTCACTCTTGAAGCGCGATTGAGCTCCGCTCGCGGCCAGAGCGCGATCGCGGGCCTATTAACAAAAAACCCCTCCCCCAGGGAGAGAGGAAAATGATCCAATTCTGGCCATGGTTAACCGAGGGCTTCTGCCCCAGCAACTACCTCTAAAATTTCTTGGGTAATCGCTGCCTGACGGGCTTTGTTATAAGACAAGGTTAGGTTGTTAATCAATTCTGTTGCGTTATCGCTAGCGTTATTCATAGCTGTCATCCGCGACGCCAACTCGCTAGCAGCAGACTCTTGCAAGGCTCGCAACAGTTGGTTATTCAGATATAGTGGCAAGAGGGCATCTAAGATTTGCACCGGATCTTGCTCAAAAATCATATCTCGGGGGAAGGTTTGGGTGCGCGTTTCACTCTCCACAGCTTCCCGTTCCACATCAAACTCGCCGCCTTTAGTGGTTAAGCGGAAAATTTCATCGTCAGACGGTTCTAACCCTTGGGGATCTAAGGGCAGTAGCGTTTGAATTACAGGGCGCGAACTAATTAAAGAAACAAATTTCGTGTAGACTAGTTCGATACGATCCACTTTTTCTGACAAAAACAAGGACAAGAGTTCGTCGGCAATGTTAGAGGCTTCGTCAGCAGTGGGAATTTGGTTTAAGTTGGTGTAGCTTTCTTCAATCGGGGCTTCACGACGTTTGAAAAACTGGCTCGCTTTGCTGCCCACTAAAATATATTTGTAATCAATGCCTTCGCCTTGCAATTCCTCAGCCCGTTGACGGGCCCGCTTAATAATGTTGGCGTTATAGGCCCCGCACAAGCCGCGATCGCCAGAGACCACCAATAACCCCACGGAATTGACTTCCCGATTTTCAAGCAGGGGCAAATCAACATCCTCAAACTGGAGACGGCTTTGCAGATTATACAGCACTTGCGCGAGACGGTCTGCAAAGGGACGAGTGGAACTGACTTGTTCTTGGGCCCGGCGAACTTTAGCGGCAGCAACGAGGCGCATGGCCTCAGTGATCTTACGGGT
Organism: Halothece sp.; assembly: GCA_042218725.1. Lineage (GTDB taxonomy): Bacteria > Cyanobacteriota > Cyanobacteriia > Cyanobacteriales > Rubidibacteraceae > Halothece. The sequence continues at coordinate 10,258 of JBDGQV010000104.1, forward strand.
ATTTTTAACGGAATCAATCCGATCGCGGATTTCTTTTAAGTTTGCCATTATTTTGTTTGATTATCGTTTGATTTTACCAGTTAGCAATTAGCCAGTTACCAGTTACCAGTTACCAGTTACCAATTGCTCACCGAGATAAACGCTGTTGATTCATTTTCTAAAGCACCGAACGCTTATCACTCATTGGTCCCTGTTCACTGATGACTGGTCACTGGTCACTGAAATTGGTTTACATCGAAGCTTTGAAGGTTTCTTTGTATTCCGAAATGGCTTCTTTGAGCAGATTTTCTGCTTTATCCACCATTTTCTTCTCAGAGCGAATTACTTCAGCAAATTCAGGCTTGTTATTGGTGACATATTCCCGAAGTCCTTGCACAAAGTCAGTGACTTTTTCTAACGGTAAATCATCCAAATAACCATTAATTCCAGAATAGACCACTGCAATTTGTTCAGTGACGGATAAAGGAGAATTCTGAGGTTGTTTGAGCATCTCCCGCAACCGTTGACCGCGGGCTAATTGTTTTTGGGTCGCTGGGTCTAAGTCAGAGGCAAACTGAGAAAAGGCTTCTAATTCGGAGAACTGTGCCAATTCTAACTTCAGCTTGCCAGCCACTTGTTTCATCGCCTTAATTTGGGCAGAAGATCCAACCCGTGATACGGAAATTCCCACATTAATGGCTGGTCGGAAACCAGCATTAAACAAGTCCGCGGAAAGGAAGATTTGTCCGTCGGTAATGGAAATAACGTTCGTGGGAATATAGGCGGAAACGTCGCCAGCTTGAGTTTCAATAATGGGCAACGCCGTCATGCTACCTTCTCCTAACTCGGAATTCAGCTTCGCTGCCCGTTCTAATAAGCGGGAGTGGAGATAGAACACATCCCCGGGATAAGCTTCACGACCGGGAGGACGGCGCAGTAAGAGAGACAGTTGACGGTAGGCTTGGGCTTGCTTGGTTAAGTCATCATAAACCACCAAGGTCGCCTTGCCTTGATACATGAAGTGTTCGGCAATCGCAGCACCGGCATAAGGAGCGAGATATTGCAATGTTGCCGGGTCGCTGGCATTCGCCGCGACAATGACGGTGTAGTCAAGTGCGCCCCGTTCTTCGAGGGTGCTGGCAATTTGAGCTACCGTTGAGGCTTTTTGCCCAATGGCAACATAAACACAAATGACATCTTCGTCTTTTTGGTTAAGAATGGTGTCAATGGCAACGGCGGTTTTTCCGGTTTGACGGTCGCCAATCACTAACTCCCGTTGGCCGCGACCAATGGGAATCATGCTGTCAATTGCCGTAATTCCAGTTTGCATCGGTTCATAGACCGATTGACGATCAATAATGCCAGGGGCTAGGGCATCGAGCAACCGAGTAGACTCGGTTTGAATTTCACCCTTGCCATCGAGGGGGCGAGCCAAGGAGTCAACGACGCGACCTTTTAATCCCTCTCCAACGGGAACGGAAGAAATGCGTCCGGTTGCCTTAACCGAACTGCCTTCTTGAATCCCACGACCGTCACCCATTAACACGGCCCCGACGTTATCTTCTTCTAAGTTCAGGGCAATGCCAACGGTACCATCTTCAAATTCCACTAATTCCCCAGCCATGACTTTATCTAAGCCATAGATCCGGGCAATGCCGTCACCCACTTGCAAAACCGTTCCGACATTGGAAACCTGAACGCTTTGGTCGTAGTTTTCAATCTGTTGGCGAATAACGCTGCTAATTTCGTCTGGCTTGATACTAACCATTGTTAATGATTCCTTTTCTATTTTTTATGACGTTGCTGTTTCTAGGTTGAAACTGATGCGGCGAAGTTGTCCGCGCAAACTCGCATCAAGAACTTGGGATCCTACTTTAATGACTACCCCACCAATTAAGTTGGGGTCAAGGGTGGTTTCCAGTTCTACATCGCGAGCATTGGTCATGGATTTGACCTGCTCTTTCACGCGATCGCGCTGGGATTGATTTAACTCCGTCACTGAGGTCACTTGTGCCAAAACGGTTGACGTACGTTCGCGCACCAGCGCTAAAAATTGTTCTAAAATTCCCGTCAAAAAAGCCGTGCGTTTTTTATCAATGACTAACTGAAGAAAATTCACCATATAGTGATGTAAACTTTCCCCAGTAATTTTTCGCAACACCGCTTTTTTGTCATCGGTTTTAATCACAGGACTGGCTAGAAACTGTTGTAACTCCTGTGACTCTTTTAGCACTGAAAGCAATTCCTTAGCATCATTCCCAAACCGTTCCACCAGATTTTGGGAATCTGCCAAAGACATCAACGCTTCCGCATAGGGTTCAACAACTTCGGCACTCATTAAAGTATTTTCTCTCATCTCCCTCCTCCTAATTGAGCTAGGGAGCGGTCAATGATTTTTTCTTGCGCCGATTGATCCAAGCGATTCTTGAGTTGAGACTCAACTTTCTCTAGGGCTAAGCGAGCAATGTGTTGCTTGATTTCTGCAACTGCCCGCTCTCGTTCGGCATCAACATCTTGGACAGCCGCTGCTTTGATCCGCTCCACTTCTTTCTCGTTTTCAGCCAAAATCCGTTCTTTTGCTTTTTTCGCACTTTCTTGGGCTGATTGACGAATATTCTCGATTTCTTTTTGGGTATCAGCAAGTTTTTGCTCAGCTTCTTTTAAGTCAGCCTTGGCTTTTTGTGCGCGTTTTTCTGCATCTGCAATGTCCTCTTCAATTTGAGAACGACGCTCAGAAAGCTTACTGCCCAGAAATTTACGACCAAAGAAAAATAAAATTGCGATAATAATCGCTAAATTGATTACGTTGGTCTCAAGAATATCAAAATTCAGTCCAAAGCCTTCCTCCGCAGCTTCGGTTGCTTCTGCGAGGAAGTAAGAAAACATCCCCATCATCGCCATTTATCCTTTAATTTACTTTGATTGTCCGTTGGACTAGGGAAAAATTCCCTAGAATACTTGGTAGAGACGTCACAGGAAAGCGTAAAATCTATCCTGTCGAAGCGAAAACTAGCGTTGCGCTAATTCCGTCCCTACTAATTTTTCTAAAATTTGACGGCTAAGGGTATCCACTTGACTTTCTAGGGACTGGAGAGCTTCTTGCTTTTGTTCTTGAATTTCGGCACTTGCTTGTTCCCGTTGGGCTTGGACCTCTTGTTGAGCTTGAGCAATATTGTTTGCCGCTTGTTCTTGAGCCTCAGCTTGCGCTTGCGCAATGATTTCTTGCGACTCTCGGCGTGCCTGATTTAATTGCTCCTCAAACTGTTGCGCCAGTTCTTCCGACTTTTGCGCATCTTCTTTAGCTTGATTGAGGTTTTGGCGAATATACTCGGCACGCTCATCTAAAACGCGAGTTAAGGGCTTATAGAACAAGACATTCAACAGAGCGACCAAAATCAAAAATTGGACTGCCACTAAAGGCAAAGTGGCATCAAAGTCAAACAGTCCTCCTTCTTTTGTGGTTTCTACCGCTTCTGCCGCCAGTAAAATCATCCAGTTTGTCATTTCTATAAGGGTAGTTGTCGTTTACTCCAACATTAACTGGAATGAGGATGGGAACTTCCCATCCTCACTCTGATTCAGCTTTACGAGAAGGGGTTAGCAAACAGTAAGACGAGTGCAACCACTAAACCATAAATGGTTAACGCTTCCATGAAAGCTAAGGAAAGGAGAAGGGTACCGCGAATTTTCCCTTCAGCTTCCGGTTGACGAGCAATACCTTCTAAAGCTTGACCGGAGGCATTTCCTTGTCCTAAACCGGGGCCGATAGCTGCTAAGCCAACAGCAAGGGCAGCAGCGACAACAGAAGCAGCAGCAGTTAAAGAATCCATAGTTTTTTTCCTCGTTAATTTATTTTGATCAGGGTGTACTCACTTAAGATTTCAAGTGATAATCCGTCAAACGGATATTAACAGCATTGTCATGAAATGGCAATTTAATCAAGTCTTTTGACTAAATTGCTTATTCTTCTTCACTTTCGAGAGACTCACCAATGTAAGCTCCCGCTAAAGTAGCAAAAATCAATGCCTGGATGGCACTGGTAAACAGTCCCAACGCCATTACCGGCAAGGGAACGAATAACGGTACCAGAAACACTAATACCGCAACGACCAACTCATCAGCAAGAATATTGCCAAAAAGTCGGAAACTTAGGGAAAGAGGCTTGGTAAACTCTTCCAGAATGTTAATGGGTAACAGAATTGGTGTGGGTTCAATGTACTTTTTAAAGTAGCCAATTCCCCGTTTACTAATCCCTGCATAGAAGTAGGCAAGAGAAGTTAATAGCGCTAGGGCTACCGTTGTGTTGATATCGTTGGTCGGGGCAGCTAACTCGCTCTCGGGAATTTCAATAATTTTCCAAGGAATGAGGGCCCCTGACCAGTTTGCCACGAAAATGAACAAAAACAAGGTTCCGACAAACGGTACCCAAGGGCGATACTCCTTCTCGCCAATTTGGGCTCTTGCAATGTCCCGAACAAAGTCCAGGGCATATTCTAGGAAGTTTTGGATTCCACTGGGAACTCGTTGCAAATTGCGAGTCCCAATAAAACTGATCACTAACAATAGGGCAATCACCACCCAGGAGGTGATAAAGACCTGTCCGTGAACAGTATAATTACCAATTTCCCAGTAAAAGTGTTCCCCAACTTCTAATTCAGTAGCAAGGGGGAAAGCTGAGGTGACGTTTAAACCGTCTAACAATGTCATGGAGCAAATTTCCCCGTGATGAATCGAACAGTGAACGTTTACGCAATGTCACGATTATTTACCTTTTGGGAAAAGGGTGGTTTGCACCACGTAAACAATAATGGCTGCTTTATACGTCATAAATCCCAAAAATACGGGTAAGATCGCAAGGCGTTCCAGTTGAGTGGCAACAATCATCACCACGACAAAAATCGCTAAGCGAACGCTGCCAAATGTCACGCGACGCTGTCCTAAGCCTTCGATATCCCGTGCCAAGCGCCGAAAATATAATAACCCGGCACATGCTCCCAGTAAATAATTGAGAGCGGTTTGCCCGGAGTAACCTAGCCACACGGATACAAAAATTAGTCCCGTCAGTCCTAGCATGACCAGGTACAGATTGCGTTGGAGTTGATAAAACTCCGTCATGCTGCGATCCGAGTCTGCGGCGACGCTGGCATTTGATTCCGCCGTCTGCTGCTCGGATTGTTGGTCAGTTTGCTCTAAGGTTTGAGGAGGACTAGTTTCAGTTGTATCTGAAGGTGACATGGCTGAACTCCCGGTTTAATGCTTGGTTGGGATTAAGATTATGACGTTGCTTAAACGAGCCACGAGAAATCATATCACGGTGCAGTAACAATTCTTTAATATTCAAAAGAATTTAGTGAGAAGTGATGGGGGTGAGAATGATAAGTTTCTGGCGATGCAACGATCGCGCTTGGGTTAAATTTGCCCCGGTTTCTTTTAAAATTTGCCCTAGAGACTGCTGTCCGGTTTGATTGTTGTCAATTGCTTGTAAAAGCTTAAACTCTGTCTGGGAGAGGCTTACCAGCTCATAATCCGCATTAAATAAATTGTAACTTTCCCACCCTTCCATACAAGGATGGCGTTCGGGAATTGCCGCTAAAAAGTCATTATCTGTTGACCAATCCCACTGGGGCAACGGAGACTTCCCTAAGAAGAACTCATAATGAGTTACTTCCGGATCCAGCAATTCAATGAGTCGATATTGATCGCGCTCCGGGAGAGATTTAGCTTGTTCTACCAGTTCTGGGGCTTGGCCCAACAACCGTTCCAGTTGCCAAAATTCGGGATTGGAAAAGCCGACAAAGTTTAATCCCGATTCTTCAATCAACTCAAATAGCGTGTTGATATTATAGTCAATTTCTTGGGGATGGAGATACATATCGGCAAAACAAGCATCCCGTTGATTATCTAACGCCCAGCGTTCTTTTTCTCGTTTCACAATCCGGTTGTTTTCGGGAAGGGTTTCAAACAGCTTGCGGCCAAGTTTGACCCCTTGCTGGTAATCGCCTGGGTTATCTTGTTGCAACAGCGCGATCGCGTTTTGCATTAATCGCACTTCCCAACGTCCTAACTCTCCATACACAAAGATATGCATAATGCCGCCAGGGGCCAACTTTTCGGCCAGGGCTTGAATCCCGGCCACAGGATCAGGAAGATGGTGCAACACGCCCACACAATTAATCATGTCAAACTGCCCCTCTAGGGTTTGGGCATCTTCCACATTCAGTTGTTGAAACTCGACATTGGTTGCCCCGCTGCGCTGACAACGTTCTTGGGCAACCTCTAACGTCTCTTCACTAATATCAATTCCCTTCACTGAGGCACCTGGATTCAAATGCCCCAAATATTCCGTCCCCACGCCTGTACCGCAACCCGCATCTAAAATGCGAATATCTTGTTGAGCCGGTTTGCGTCCCGTACAAAACTCATACGCGGCGATCCAACTCCAACGCCAATTGTAGCCCGGCGGCGGTTCATCTAGGAGAGGTTCCGGGGGAAAAGGATAGACATTATACAGGTTAGCAACCGCCGAATGGATATGTTTTGAGTCAGACATTATTGATCAAATTTGGAAATCGTACCGATTATTGTAAAGGAACAATGTTTTTATTGAATCAACGAATGAAGCCATTATTAACTTATGTCTTTTCTCTCGGGATTGTTATCGTTTCGCTAATTGCTTGGTTAAGCAGCTTATATGGGTGGATTTTACCGATAGAACTTTTTTCTCATTTTCAAGTTCAATATTTGATTATTAGTTTATTTTTACTGTTTGGACTAATCCTGGTCGTTGGTGATAAAAAATTTTTGTTTCTAGCAATTTTTGCAGTAACAATTACTGCGATTAATGTTCTGAATTGGTATTTTCCTTTATTCAGCAATCAAGTTGTAGAGACGCCCAATGTAAGAGTGTTAGTTTATAACGTTAATCAACATAACGAAAATCATGAAAAAGCGTTAGCCATGATTAGGAAAACACAAGCAAACCTTGCTATTTTTTTAGAAGTCAATGACATTTGGATTCAAAAAATCAACCAATTAAACGAGGAGTTTTCCGATTTCCTTTATTCCAGTCAACTTAATAATCGAGGCATTGCAATTTATAGTCAATTCCCCCTAGAAAATACCTCAAAGAATCTCTATGGAAAAAGTGATAAACCAATTTTATCAGCAGAAGTAACCATTAACCGGCAACGGATTCATCTCATTGCAACTCATCCTGCCATGCCTCTAAATTCATTTCCAGATCGCAATCTAGAACTTGATCAAATCGCAACTTATCTCGAATCCCTCAATCAGCCAGTTATTTTAGGAGGAGATTTAAATATTACCATGTGGTCTCCCTATTATCGACGCTTGGTTAATCAAACCGGATTAAAAAATAGCCGTGAAGGATTTGGTATTCTTCCCACATGGCCGGCTGACAATATTCACCCCATTATTGCCAATTTTTTATTAATTCCTATTGACCACTGTCTAATTACATCAGATATTCAAGTAAAACGGACTTATATTGGCAATAATGCTGGTTCCGATCATTTTCCTTTAATTACTGACTTATTTGTTCCTGCTACTTAAAATCTCTTTTATATTAAAAAAAATTAGGGATTCCTTAACAAAAAATCAATCATTGCTCACTTCAATTCCCGCGTTAGAAAGTTATCGTGTTAAAATCTATTTAGAAGTAAAATTAGTCGCCTTTTCGCTTTCAAGATAGAGCGGAGGTGGAAGCATTTTATGTCAAATCAAACTGGGAATACAGAGACCATGCAACTCGATTGGGAAGGCGTTTCCATTTATGCAGAAAAGGCTGTCCCAAACGCCGCCACCGATTCTTCTATCGTCATGCTTCATGGTTTAGGGGGGTCTCATCTTTATTGGTCAAAACTGTTAGCGGCATTACCGGAACAAGGCTATGGCGCGATCGCGCTTGATTTGCCAGGTCACGGCCAGTCCAGTTTACCGAGCGAGCAATCTTTAACCCCGAAATGGATGGGGCAAGCTTTGGCCAATTGGTTAAAAAGCCAATCCAACCAGCAACCAGTACTAGTGGGCCATAGTTTAGGGGGCTGGGTTGCCCTGCAAGCCTATCTTCATGATCCGACCCGATTTCGCGGCCTAGTTCTCATGGCGAGTGCCGGCCTAGAAGGAGTTAACTTTGCCCCGCCACAAATGAATATGGGTGGGGATTTTAGTACCATGATGCAACAGCTGTTTGGCACCCTCTTTCATGATCCCTCGAAAATAGATCCTATGGAATTGCAGAATATCATCAGTCAAGCAATGTCAGCCCCGGCATTAATGAGTTTAAGTCCAGACGGAATGCTGAATGAAAGCGATTTAGAATCAATTAATTGTCCAACCTTGCTGATTTGGGGTGAAAACGATCAACTGATTCCTTCTAAGTGGGCGCAGGTATTCCATGATCGCTTACCAAATTCTCAATTAAATCTGTTATCGGAATGTGGCCATATCCCGCAATTAGAAAAGCCCTCTGAGGTTCACGACAGCCTTACTCAATTTGTGAGCAATATTTAAGTTGATTCCTGGAACAAAGCCTTGTCAGTCTTCACCACAAGGGGGGAAGGGGAATCTGTTTCCCAAAACGCATTTTCTGTTCCCCTTCGGTTGGAATCGGATTCATTGTTGATATTATCGTGAAATTCTAGGATAGCCGATCTGTCCGCTACCATAATAAAGAATAAATAACGAATAAGCCCTTTAATTATGCCAGTGGAAACGGATTTCTTAGCTTCTCTGAATTCATCGCAACGTCAAGCCGTCCAACATTTTTGCGGCCCTTTATTAGTGGTTGCCGGCGCTGGTTCCGGAAAAACGCGAGCGCTTACTTATCGCATTGCTCATTTAATTTTAAATCATAATGTTAATCCAGAAACCATTTTAGCCGTTACATTTACTAACAAAGCGGCTAAGGAAATGAAAGAGCGCATTGAGCTTATTTTTGCCCAACGTTTAGCCCAGCAAAAAGAAGGACAACGGTTAGAATTACTCCCAGAACATCAACAAGTCAAACTGCGATCGCGCGCTTATAAAGATATTACAAAACATCTTTGGATCGGAACATTTCACAGTCTTTTTGCCCGGATTTTACGCTACGATATCCAGAAATATCAAGACCCTAAAGGTTATCAATGGACAAAAAACTTTACCATTTATGATGAATCCGACGCCCAAAGTTTAGTTAAAAATATTGTTACCAAACAACTTAATTTAGATGATAAAAAATTTAATCCCCGCTACCTTCGCTACAGCATTAGCAATGCCAAGAACCAAGGTTTATACCCAGAAGATGTCCTGAATCAACAACCCACTTATCGTGGACGTGTGGTTTCCGAAGTTTATCAAGAATATCAATCGCAACTGGCCGGGAATAACGCCTTAGATTTCGACGATTTAATTTTAATTCCGGCGCGACTGTTTTCCCAAAACGAATCAATTTTAGCCTATTGGCATCAACAATTCCGACATATTTTGGTAGATGAATATCAAGACACCAACCGCATCCAATATCAACTAATTAACTTACTATCTACTAACGGTGAAACCAATAAAAACCGTTTGAATTGGGATAATCGTTCCATTTTTGTGGTTGGCGATGCTGATCAATCCATCTATTCATTTCGGATGGCAGATTTCACCATTTTATTAGAATTCCAACAAGACTTTGGCGATGGATTGCCCGATGATGATACCCGCACCATGGTCAAACTTGAAGAAAATTATCGATCGCGCGAAAATATTTTAGAAGTTGCCAACACCCTCATTGAAAATAATAGCGAACGGATTGATAAAGTTCTTAAGCCCACTCGCGGCTATGGGGAAGAAATCTATTGTTATAAAGCAGAAAATGAAATCGAAGAAGCCCAATTTGTGCGCAATCAAATTCTCAATTTAAAGCGGGAAAACCCAGAAATTGATTGGGGCAGTTTTGCAATTTTATATCGGACAAATGCCCAATCCCGTGTTTTAGAAGAAGCCCTTCGCGCCGACATTCCCTATCATATTGTTGGCGGCTTAAAGTTTTATGACCGCAAAGAAATTAAAGACGCCCTCGCTTACTTGCGACTGCTGACAAATCCCAATGATACGGTTAGTTTGCTGCGCATTATCAATACACCAAGACGGGGAATTGGCCAAAAAACTCTTGATCAATTGATTAGTGCGTCTCAAGAACTCGGGGTTCCTTTGTGGGAAATTATCAGTGATGAAACCTCAGTAAATACCTTAGCCGGACGCGCTGCCAAAGCCGTTAAGGAATTTGCCAACTTAATCAAATCTTATCAAGCCCACGTGGATCAATTAACGGCAGCGGAAATTTTAGATGGTATCTTAAGCGAGTCTCGCTATCGAGAAGATTTGCAAAACCAAGGCACAGAAGAAGCAGAAAACCGACTGGAAAACTTAAAAGAATTAGAGAGTGCCATGATGCAATTTGCCGAAGAAAACGAAGATAGCAGTTTAGAAGGTTTTTTAGCCAATGCGGCTTTAGCGTCGGATTTAGATAACTTAAATGAAGGGGAAGAAAAAGTCTCTCTAATGACCTTACACGCCGCGAAGGGATTAGAATTCCCGATTGTGTTTATGGTGGGAGTCGAACAAGGCTTATTTCCCAATCATCGGGCAATTGACGACCCTGCCAGTTTAGAAGAAGAACGGCGGTTATGCTATGTGGGCATTACTCGCGCCCAAGAACAGTTATTCTTATCTTACGCCCAAGAACGTCGTTTGTGGGGGTCACGGGAACCAGCCATTCCGTCTCAGTTTTTGCAAGAACTGCCCCAAGATTTAATTAACCACAGTTCTCCCCCAATTAAACCGCGCCGTCAACAAAAATCTAATGCCACACAGACCAAAACGACCAATCAGTCTCCGCAAAATTGGCAAGTCGGCGATCGCGTTTTCCATGATACCTTTGGGGAAGGAAAAGTCACCCATGTTCTCGGCAGCGGCAATAAAACCAACCTTGCCATTCAGTTTCCCGGGGTGGGACGCAAAATTATTGATCCCAAGATTGCAACGTTACAACCGCTTTAATTTACTTTAAATTTATGGCATTTTGTAACAATTCATCTCGTTTCTTCCCTAAAATACCGCAAAGTAGTGAATGGATATTTTGATCAATAGGAGACGATAAACCATGTCAGATACACAAGTCCTGATTGCTTTAGCCGTTGCTTTAGTTCCCGGCTTTCTCGCTTTACGTTTAGCAACTGAACTTTATAAATAAGTTTGATGGCGGCTTAATCAATTAGCCCATAACCATTCCGCCTACAATGTCATCCAGTAGGGGGAATGGTCTTCGGTTCCCAGCCTTTAATTGATATTTGAGAGCGCGATCGCGTGTTAAATGAGTCTTAACCAGACAGTCTTCTGTGAACCGTCCAATCATTGCTAAGCTGAAATCCAATTAAAGGGATTCATCAAGCAGGGTGCTATCATCACTAAGGACTGTATGATTGGTCATTGATGCTTGCTTTGTCAGAGTTAACTCGGTCATAGCACCGTCAATTTCCTCTCCATCCTCGAAACTTAATCCCCCAAAAGTAATCTGACTCTCATCAACTGCTACTGCCGTTGTACCATCATCAAAACTGACCCTGCTCGTTGTATCAGGAGAGACTAAGAGTTCTGCTGCAAGGTTTTCCTCCTCATCAATAATCTGTAAAGTAGAACCATTTCGCAGATAGTCAAACTCGCTACTGGTTCCAGTGAGATTGACCGTGGCACCTGCATCTAGGTTCTGCGCCCCAGCACCGGACTCGATATTGAAAGTACGGGTGCTATCTTGAGTTCCAGCATAATCGATAAAGAATCCAGTACTGACAGGAATCACTTCTGGTGATTCTTGTTGAAGAATCGTAACTGTGTTGGCTGGCGGCAACATTTCGCGATCGTCATCTTGAATCGTACCAGTTGCAGTGTTGTTGCTAAGGGTTAAGCCATTGCTGGGGTTACTTAACTCAATCGTGAAACTTTCGTCGCTTTCTTCAATATTGTCCCCAAAGATAGGAATTTCAATTGTTTGCTCGGTTGTTCCTTGCTCAAAGGTCAGAGTGCCGCTAGTGGATTCGTAGTCTTCGCCTGCTGCAGCAGTTCCCTCCGTGGTAGTGAAGTCGACACTGACTGCTTGGGAGGGAGCTTGGCCAAGCGTCGCAGTAAACGTAAAGGTTGCGGTTTCGTTGCTATTGCCTTCGGCAGCTTCAAAGTCGGCAAGGTTAAGAGCTACTGGTGTTTGATTATTCATTCCCTCAATATTAATGGTGACAGTAGCAGTATCACTGTTGCCATTGCCATCGCTAACGGTGTAGCTAAAGGTATCGGCAGCCGTTTCACCTTCATTTAAATCTTCAAACTGACCGTTGGGATTATAGTCAAAGGTTCCATCTTCATTATTGGTAATAGTTCCTAAGGTTTCAGTCGTATCAAGATCAGTAACTGAGAGAGAATCGTCTTCGGGATCACTATCGTTATCGAGCACATTGCCCGTAGTGAAAGCAGTTCCTTCCTCAGTAGTAAAAGTATCGTTGCTAGCAGTAGGCGACATATTCTGTTGCGGTTGTTGAACTTCTACTGCACCGAGATCAACAGCATCGCCCACAACGCGATCAAACCCAGCGCTGCGCTGATCAAAGGGAATGTTTTCCTCGGTATTTCCATCTCCATCAAAATCGAGATTGTCTGTGGGAATAGCAGTGTTGCTCCCAGCATCAATAACCGGACTGTCTTCGGAAGGAACTTGGGTTAAAGTGAGGCCTCCATTATCTTGTAGCGGCGAGAGATTCGGATCTTGATTAATGATCCTTTCTCCAGTAAGACTGCTGTCTTCAACTAAGTTAACTCCTTCAGTATTGATGGTTCCTTCATTAATAGCAGTAAGATAAGATTCATTGACAACATCGTTGCCCTCGGAAGGATTAGCTATAATACTATTGGCAAGGGTAACTGTACTACTACCGCCAGTATATGTGTAATTATAAATACCAGCCCCATTTGTAGCAGAATTGCCGGATATCGTACTATTTTCGATAGTGGCAGTGCTGCTAGCGCTAAACGCCGTTGCACCATTAAAAATAGCACCGCCTATAGTAGCAGAGTTCCCAGAAACAGTGCTGTTTTTGACATTCAGGGTGCCATCATAATTTACAATGCCGCCGCCGCCACTAATACCGCTGCTACGACTGCTACCGCTAGCAGAGTTGCCGGAAATTGTGCTGTTGGTAACAGTGGTTGTACCGTTAATGTTAGCAATGGCACCGCCGCCAACGCCTGTAGAGTTGCCAGAAACTATGCTATTGCTTACAGTCGTCTTGTCGCCAGCGACAAGGCCGCCACCTAACTCTCCAGAGTTACCCGAAATTGTACTGTTGCTGATGAAGCTACTGCCCTCGCTAGTAATGCCGCCGCCGTTATAATCCGCAGAGTTGTTCGATACTGTGCTTTGGCTGACGATCAGATTGCCTTGTTGGTAGCTGTAAATGCCGCCGCCATATTGTTGAGACGAGTTGCCGGAAACTGTACTGTTGCTGAGCGTCAGATTTTCCTTGTTTAGAATGCCGCCTCCTCTAACTGAGACAGAACCTCCTGAGATGGTTAGTCCTGAAATGGAGACATTTAGAGTAGTTCCACTATCATTAATGTTCATTACTCGACTGTTGCCGCCGGCATTGACAGTCAGTTGATCAGCTCCCAATCCATTGAGAGTTAAGTCATCTTCAATGTCTAATTGACCGCTGGTGAGATTAATGGTTTCTCCACTCAGAGTTGAATCAAAGGTGATGCTATCTTCGCCCTGACTGCTGTTGGCCTGCGCGATCGCGCTTCTTAAGGAACCTTCACCGCTATCATTAGTATTAGTAACGGTAAATTGGGCTTGCTCAACCGTAATGGTTTCTCTATCTATTTCTAAGGTTGCAGTGTCATCTTCTTTTCGCAGCGAAGCCAATTCTTGATCGCTTAACTCATTTCCCTGGATGAAAGAAGCAAAAATCGCGCCCTCATCGCCAGCTGTATCAGTTTTATTCAAAAAATCATCAACAGCGTGGCCAACTTCTTCTAAGAAAACGCCTGTGGCTTGTTCTATTGAAGCTTGAGTTAGGAACTGTTGTGAGAGATAAATAGTCTTCTCGGAGGCGGCATAAGCCCCTAAAGCACCGTCCAATTGAGTATTAGAGCGTATTTCTACCTCTAAATTGTCTAGGAAATTACCAGTTTGTAGGCTTTGAATGGATAGGTTTGCTTGTTCTGTAGCGAAAGCTGTTTCTAAGACAGAGTCAAAGCGATCTTCTTGAGCAAAGCTTATTAAGAGTTGTTCTGTATGATTAATGAGGTTTTCGAGTAAATTCTCTTGCGCGATCGCGCCATTTGCCTCATTATTTAGAAAGTCTAGCGACATTAACTTCTCACATTGTCACAATTCCAACTAATCCAAGAGATTCATGGATACAATTTAGGATAATAATGTCAGGATACAGAAAAATTTGGGGAAGTGTCAATTTCTTAAATCAATCCAAAACAATTTTTCTTTCAGTTAAAATCAAGTTGAATCGTGATTAATATCATAATTGATAATAATGAGTTCATGACTTTCTGATATAAGAGTCGTTAAAGGATGAATTCCCGGTAATCTAGAAAAAAGAAAAACATTATTGAAGAGATTTTTGGTAACGTAAAACCTATAACTTATCAGAGAAAACAGGTAGCATAGTTTTGAAAAGCGAATTGTTATCTAACCTCTTAGACTATGCCTGCTACTCAAACACGCCCCATTCGTCAAAAAAGTCAAAACACTGTCCGTTCTCGCCGTAAGAAAAATACTCGCCGTAGACTGCCTGGTTACACCGGATTAGTCCTAGAAATTAGTACGAAAATTTTAGTTAACGCAACCATTACAACAGTGGCATTGGCAGGGCTGAATCAAATCCTATCCACGTATCAAACCCAAACCGCTCGACTAGAAGAAGTGAACCAAGAAGTCGAACGTACCCAAGCCCGTGTCGATGAATTGAAGAAGGAATTTACTCGGACATTTGATCCATACCAGAGTGAAATTATCATGCAAGAACAGACCAATCAAATTAAGCCCAATCAACGTCATGTTATTTGGTTAGACCCTGATCAATAATAGATGAAGGTCGGGAGGGAGAAACGAAATGATCGCGAGGATTGATTTGATTTGAGATCCTTGTTATCTTCCCTCTCGTGTCTTGAAACCTTGCCTGATTGAACAAGATCCATGTCTGATTCTTCTCCCGTTCTCCTCCTCGTTGATGGTCATTCCCTCGCCTTTCGGGCGTATTATGCCTTTGCCAAAGGGAAAGGCGGAGGATTAAAAGCCTCTGATGGAACGCCCACTAGCATCTGTTTTGGCTTTCTCAAATCTCTACTGTTAGTCTTAGAAGCAGAAAAACCGGATGCTGTCGCGATCGCGTTCGATTTGGGATTACCTACCTTCCGTCACGAAGCCGATCAAACCTATAAAGCCGATCGCGCTGAAACCCCGGATGACTTTATTCCCGACTTAGCCAATCTCCAAGAACTCTTAGCAGCACTGAACTTAACCGTGGTTACCGCCGAAGGATACGAAGCGGATGATGTTCTCGGAACGCTCGCCAGACAGGGGAGTCGCCAAGGATACCGTAGTAAAATTATAACCGGCGATCGCGATTTATTTCAACTGATTGATGACACGGAAAAAATTAGTGTTCTTTATCTAGATAAATCCGTCTTAAAAGGGTCAAAAACCATTCAGGAATATCATGCCCCAGATGTTGAAGAAAACCTGGGGATTACTCCTTCACAAGTGGTTGATTATAAAGCCCTTTGTGGGGATAAATCCGATAATATTCCTGGAGTAATTGGCATTGGTGAAAAGACAGCCGTCAAACTGCTGCAACAATATGGAAGCCTCGACAATATTTATCAGCAAATTGAGGAAATTAAAGGGGCTAACCAAACCAAATTAAAAACTGGGCAAGCGGATGCGGAACGTTCTCGTTATTTAGCCAAAATTCAAGATGATGTTTCCTTAGACATTGAAATTAGCGAATGCAAACTGCAAGGCATTAACGTTGCCCAACTCAAACCGCTGCTGGCGAAATTAGAACTCAACCAATTTTTAAAACAACTGGATTATCTGCAACAACAACTCGGCGGCAATAATACACCGCAAACTGAACAAGATATAGCAACCGAAGAAGAAGACGAAAGCCTCTGGTTTTTTAGTGCGGCAGAAACGAAACAGCAACAAGAAAATTTAATTCGCGTTCAACCGCAAATTATTGATACAAAACAGAAACTCGATCAGTTAATTGCTACTTTAAAACAACATCAAGATCCAGCGTTTCCTGTCAGTTGGGATACCGAAACCACAGGCTTAAAACCTCGCAATGCTGACTTAGTGGGAATTGGTTGTTGTTGGGGAAATAATCCCGAAGAAACGGCTTATATTCCCGTTAACCATACGGAAGGAAATACATTAGAAACGGAAGAAATTGTTACTGCCCTATCGCCAATTTTAGAAAGCGAGGCATATCCCAAAACCTTACAAAATGCCAAATTTGATCGTTTAGTATTTCGTCATTTTGGCATCCAATTCGCTGGAGTTGTCTTCGATACCATGTTGGCGAGTTATGTCTTGCATCCCGAACGCAATCATAATCTCAGCGATTTATCAGCGCGATATTTACCGGAGTTAGCGACACAAAGTTATCAAGATTTAGAAATTGGTAAAGAACAAACGATTGCCGATTTAGCAATTTCAACTGTTGCTGAATATTGTGGGATGGATGCCTATGTCACCTACCGACTCACTCAATTATTAGCAACGGAATTAGAAACCATTCCCAAACTAGATCGCTTATACCGACAAATTGAACTTCCCCTAGAACCGGTATTAGCAGAAATGGAATACTGGGGCATTCGCATTGATACCGAATATTTGGAAACCCTATCGGAAGAAATTGGTGAAAAATTAGAAAAAATTGAAGCCGAAGCCCATCGCTTAGCTGGAGAAAACTTTAATTTAAATTCGCCCAAACAGTTAAGCGATATTTTATTTGAAAAACTGCAATTAAACACGAAAAAATCGCGGAAAACCAAAACCGGTTACTCGACAAATCACGCCATTTTAGAAAAATTGCAAGGGGATCATCCCATTATTGATTTAATTTTAGAACATCGCACCCTATCGAAATTAAAATCAACGTATGTAGATACCCTACCCAGTTTAGTAAATCCAGAAACCCAACGCATCTACACCGATTTCAATCAAGCAATAACTACCACCGGCAGACTTTCTTCTTCGAATCCCAATTTACAAAACATTCCCATTCGTACCGAATTTTCTCGTCAAATTCGACGGGCATTCCTGCCAGAAAAAGATTGGTTATTAGTCTCCATTGACTATTCCCAAATTGAATTGCGAATTCTCACTCATTTGAGTCAAGAACCGATTTTATTAGATGCTTATCAAACCGGAAAAGATGTCCATGAAGTAACAGCGCAATTACTGTTTGAAAAAGACGAGGTAACCACAGAAGAAAGACGCTTAGGAAAAACCATTAACTTTGGCGTTATTTATGGGATGGGGGCACAACGATTTGCCCGAGAAGCGGCAGTTAGCAATAAACGCGGACAAGAATTTATTGAGAAATATCGATCGCGCTATCCCCTGGTATTTGAATATTTAGAAAACGAAAAGAAAAACGCGATCGCGCAAGGCTACGTGGAAACCTTACTTGGGCGGAGACGTTACTTTTATTTTGCCGGTTCTCCTCTCGAAAAACTGAAAGGAAGCAACCCTGATGAGATTGACTTAAATACCCTTAAGCCAGGCAAAGATGACAGTGAAGCACTCCGCGCGGCCGCCAATGCCCCCATTCAAGGCTCTAGTGCTGATATTATCAAAATTGCCATGGTCAAAGTAAACCAACTCTTAGAATCCTACAGAAGCCGTTTACTATTACAAGTTCATGACGAATTAGTCTTTGAAATTCACCCCGAGGAATGGGAAGACTTACGTCCAAAAATTCAACAAACGATGGAAAATGCCGTCTCGCTTAGCATTCCCCTAGAAGTAGAAATTAACATTGGAAAAAATTGGATGGAAGCCAAATAAATCAAAATCATCCCATCATTTTCCCCCTGATTCCCCTTCGTGTTCTTTGTGTCTTAGTGGTTCATTAATAGACCTATTCTTAATTCTGATAAAAGCGTTCTTGACTTTTTTCCGACACTTTCCAATCTTGATTTTCTCCACCAATAATCAATTGTTTCACTTGGAGAAAATCTTCACTCAATTGTCGCAAAGAATTAATCAAAACATCCAGTGCCACTGGATCGCTTGTTCCCAAATCAAACCAACAACGGGCCCAAGTTTCGTTATATTCAAACTCGCCCATATTATGCATCACAGATAATAAAGACTTGCTGGCTTGATCTTCGTCATATTCCAAATAACTGAGATCAATTCCCGTTTCCATCACTTGAAAATTTTCAGCATTGAAGCCGCCCAATTTTCCTAAATAAAACCAAGAATTAAACAACTCTTCCACATATTGACGTTCCGTAATGGAAGGAATGGTCTCAAATTCCAGCCAAATCCAAACATCAAACGGGTTAAACTCACGAAATTTAACGTCCATAATACTCACTTCAAAAAATCCCCATTAATTTTAACAAAGAGCAAGTTTTAATTCAAAGCAACAACCATGAATCCTCTCAAACTTCTAGGATGGAATAAAAATTTTTAATCCGATTTCTTTCAATTTTAATTTAAATTGCCGCGTTCAACTCTCTGTGTTCTCTGTGCCTCTGTGCTTATATTGATTCCCTTAAGCTAGAAAATTATATCCCAATAAAAATTCCCCCAAAAGAAGGGGGAAGCAACTAAATTAATCTTGTCATTTTTTATCGATCTAACATCGCTTGAGAACTGCTTTGGGGAAGACTGGGGGCAACAAATCCAGGGGAATAGAACGGATTCAGACTGGCACGGAAGGTGTTTCCGCGTTCCGCAATAACCGGGGTTACCGCTTCCCGTGCTTTCAACGCAACTTCCACTGTTTTCACATCATAAGTACGGGTGGCTAACTTGGGATACAAACCAATGCCAATGATGGGAAGCAGCAAACAGGCAGTAATGAAAATTTCCCGAGGTTTGGCATCGCCTAAATATTTCTCAATCACAATTCCTGAGTCTGAGGCGCCGTAAAAGACTTGACGCAACATAGAAAGGAGATAAATCGGCGTGAGAATAATTCCCACTGCTGCTAGAAACACCATCACCGTTTTGAAAATGCTGCTGTAAGCATCACTGGTGGCAATTCCGAGAAATACTGTTAACTCACTGACAAATCCACTCATGCCAGGAAGGGCTAAAGATGCCATCGCTGCCATGGTAAACAGGGCAAAAATTTTCGGCATTGCTTGTGCCATGCCCCCCATTTTCTCCATCACAAGGGTGTGTGTGCGTTCGTAGGTTGCCCCTGCTAGGAAGAAAAGCGCGGCCGCAATTAATCCGTGAGATACCATCTGCAACACGGCCCCATTTAAACCAAGTTCGGTATAAGAAGCAATTCCCAGTAAAACAAAGCCCATGTGGGAAATGGAAGAACAAGCGAGACGACGCTTAAGATTGGTTTGGCTAAATGCAGTTAATGCGCCGTAAACAATGTTGACTACTCCTAACACGGCTAAGACTGGGGCAAAATAGACATGCGCGTTGGGCAGCATTTCCACATTCATGCGGATTAAGCCATAGCCGCCCATTTTGAGCAAAACACCCGCCAAAATCATGGAAACGGGGGCAGATGCTTCGCTATGGGCATCCGGCAACCAGGTATGAAGGGGAAAAATCGGAAGTTTTACACCATAAGCAATTAAAAAGCTGACATAAGCTAGCATTTCCACAGCAAAGGGAATATTCTTCATCCCCAATTCCGTCATATCAAAGGTGACATCATTGCCGTAGAACGCTAAACCTAAACCGGCAATCAGAATAAAAATCGAACCGGCTGCGGTATAGAGAATAAATTTGGTGGCAGCATAACCGCGTTTTTTGCCGCCCCAGATAGAAATTAAAAGATAAGCGGGGACTAATTCCATCTCCCACATTAAGAAGAATAATAGTAAGTCTTGAGCCGCGAATACCCCAATTTGGGCGCTGTAGAGAATAAGAATTAGAGCGTAAAATAATCGGGATTTGTGAGTTACATTCCAGGCTGCCACCACAGAAAGGGTGGTAATTAAACCGGAAAGCACAATTAAAGGCATAGAGAGGCCATCAACGGCTAAAGACCAGTTTAAACCGAGTTCAGGCAGCCAAGCATAATGTTCTTGCAGTTGAAATTGACTATTATTGAGGTCAAAGTGACGCCCAAACGCATATACTGTGAGAATCAGGTTGAAGAGACTGACGCCAAAGGCATACCAGCGCACGGTTTTGCCATTTTGATTGCCAAGGAAGGGAATGACACTCGCCGCCAGTAAAGGAAAAAGGATAATGGCGCTCAACCAGGGAATTTCAAACTCAATCATAAACAAATAAGAATAAATACCTATCAGAACTTTTTTAATTATATGAAGAGATGTTAACTTTTGAAAAGATATAATCTCCCGACAGCGATAGAAAAAACTAATCGTTTTGGTTAATATCCATTTCTACGGTTCAATTAGGCTAGAGAATAAAGTGTTGGCATTGTTATGAAACTTGCGCTGGATCAATACGCCCATCTCGATTCCCCTCTCCATCGCTGGAATCAACAGTTAAAGTTGATCGCGCTGGGAGGACTGATTTTTGCTTTTGCCTTTGTGGAAACTCTGGCGTTGCTACCAGTCATGGTTGTCATTACTGCCGTACTATACCGTTTGTCTCATCTCCCGTTGCATTTTCTCCTGTCTCGATTGCGATATCCCGGCATTTTTATTGCAGTGCTGGTGCTGGTATTGCCGCTGGTGTCTGGGGAAACCGTCATCTGGGAATGGGGAGGAATTGCTGTTCGACAAGAAGGACTATTGTCTGTGTTGCTGATTGTGACCCGTTTTGTTTGTATTTTGACAATTAGTTTAATTTTGTTTGGCACAGCCCCATTTTTAAGCAGCATTAAAGCGATGCGATCCCTGGGATTGCCGAGAATTATTGTCGATATGACCTTGTTATCGTATCGGTACCTAGAATCCTTTGGCGAAACTTTAACAACCATGCAACGGGCGATGAAATTGCGAGGCTTTAATGCCCATCGCTTAAGCAGACGCAATGCTAGACGTTTGGCTTCCTTGATTGGGAGTTTGTTAGTGCGCAGTTATGAACAATCCCAGCAAGTGTATCAAGCCATGATTTTACGAGGTTACAGTTATGGTTTGCGCCGCCAACACGCCGGGTTAGGGGTTGCGTTACAGGAAGCAACTGCCCCCATGCAGTTTTGGTTTTGGTTTACCTGCGCGATCGCGCTAAGTTTGATGATTGCAGAAATTTTATCTTAATCGGTTATGAAAGAACTGACTCAATTCCCCCGCTTAAAAACATCAGAAGAGACTGCCCTATCAATTCATGATTTAAAGTTTGCCTATCCCAAAGAAAAGCCGGTTTTAGACCATATCAATTTCCACATTGAATCAGGAGAACGCGTGGGGTTAATTGGTCCCAACGGGGCTGGGAAAACGACGCTTTTTCTCGCCAGTTGCGGGATTCTCAAGCCAACAGCAGGAAACATGTTTGTTTTTGGGGAACCTGTCAAAGCAGGCACGTTTAATCCCAACATTGGCTTAGTGTTCCAAAATCCGGACGATCAACTCTTTTGTCCCACAGTATGGGAGGATGTGGCCTTTGGTCCCGAAAATTTAGAACTATCTTCGACCGAAGTCAAACAACGGGTGGAAGAAGCCTTAACCATTACTGGCACTTATCGCCTGGCGCAACGAGTGCCTCATCATTTGTCAGGAGGACAAAAATGCATGGTTGCCATTGCAACGATTTTAGCCATGCACCCACAACTGATTTTATATGATGAACCCAGTGCGAACTTAGATTTATCAGCCCGTCGCCGTTTAATTGACTTTCTGCAGATGTCGCAACAGACAATTCTGATTTCTTCCCATGATTTGGAATTAATTTTAGAAGTCTGCGATCGCGTGATTCTCCTGAATCAAGGACAAATCATTGCCGACGGCGAAGCCCATCGCGTGATGGGAAACCAAAGCCTAATGGAAAGCCACGGCTTAGAAAAGCCCCACTCTCTGTTCCATCATCCTCCCGG
>JBDGQV010000104.1:32604-40999 GCA_042218725.1 Halothece sp.
TCGCAATTGTTGCGCAGAGATTCATTTCTAAAACCTGGAAGCGATCCCTAAGAGATGAGAAAAAAGGAAAGTGGAAAAACAAATGACTAATAACAAATGACCAAAAATGAATCAATTTGATTTAGACTCTCTTTGAAAAACATATTGTTGGACAAAACTAAGCGATCCAATTAGGATTACTAATCCGCCAATCAGTTCTTGTTTGGTGGGAAATTGCTGTAAGAAAATGGCGGCTAATAATAAGGCAAACAAAGGTTGCAACATCAAAACAATTGTGGAACGGGATAATTCCCAGTAACGATAAGAATTAAAGGTACATAAAAAGCTCAAGCAA
This sequence comes from Halothece sp., assembly GCA_042218725.1. Lineage (GTDB taxonomy): Bacteria > Cyanobacteriota > Cyanobacteriia > Cyanobacteriales > Rubidibacteraceae > Halothece. Next base: position 32,939 of record JBDGQV010000104.1, read on the forward strand.
GGGCCTAATAATGCGCCTAGGAAGGTAACCGCCCAATAACGGTTTTCGACATTAAAATCAAGTTCTCCTGAGACAAGCGTCCAAAGCGCGATCGCGCCAGTAGCAATACTAATGCGATAAAATACGAGAATAATAGGCGAAACATTATGAACACTGGTTTTAGCAAGAAAGAGTTGCAAGGCAATAGCAATACTAGAGCCAACAATAAAAATTAATCCCTCGCCAACAATATCCCAACGTCCAAGGGCACTTCCAATTCCTCCCAAGGTAATTACAATAATGGAAATACTCTCTCCCAAAAAAAGGCGTTCTTTTAAGTAAATTAAGCTTAGCAAAATCACCAATACAGGTTCAAATCGCTTAAAAAAAGCAACAAAGCTGGGATCAAGAATTGCTAAACCTTTCCACCCGAGTAACATTCCAATGCCAGTTAATAATCCTAATAAGATAACTGGAAACAGTGACTGTCGAGAAAGAAATAACGCTTTTTGTTGTTGAGTAAAGTAAATGATAACTAAGGTATAGAAGGTTGCCGCGCTACACCAAACAAGACTAAAGGTCAGCGGATCAAATCCCTTGAGGGCATATTTTGCTGTAACAAAGTTCGTGGAAACTAAAAATGTTCCTAGCAGAGAAAAATAGAATCCTTTTCGCGAAGATTCAGAAAAATTAGATAAAATTTTCAACTACAATAATCCTTCTAAACTCCTTATTCAATCAACAGATAATTGATTGTTTTGATCTAAAATCTATATTTAGCAACTAATTCCTCATAACATGAATTATCTTTGTATTTCTCTTAATTGAATCTATATTTGTCATTGTAACGCTTACTCGATTAGCTATTATTTTGCTAAAACGGAAACAAGCAGCAACATAATAGCATCTCGTGAATTTGTATAACTATTTACAACAATTACCGGTATCTGGCAATGGCAAGGGAGTGATTGATTTACCCCCTGCCGAAAAACAAGAAGCCTTGAATATGGTGTGGGAAGCCTTTATTGCAGGCGAATTTCACGATCGTTGGGAACTTGCCAAATGGTTGCCGAAGTTTGGAGAAAGCGCGATCGCGCCCTTAACGGAATTGTTGGAAGATGAAACAGCCCATCTTGATCTCCGGTGCGAGGCAGCGGAAATTCTTAGTAAGTTCCAGACACCTCATGCGATTTTTGCCCTCACGGAGGTGTTGCAAACCGAGGAGGAATCGGAAGTCATCACCGCTTGTGCCCATGCCCTAGCCAAAAACGGAAAAGTTGCCATTCCCACGTTGACAGACGCCTTAGCCAATCCCGAAACCCGACTGCCTGCAGTGCAAGCCCTGGCTTATCTTCGCAAACCGGAAACCATTGCGCCTCTTTTAAGTGTCGTGAATGATCCGCAGCCAGAGATTCGCCTGAGTGTCATCGAAGCCCTTAGCACGTTCCGCGACTCTCGCATTGTGGAAGCCTTGATGGAAGCCTTATCCGATACCAATGCCCAAGTGCGCAAAGAAGCCGTGATTGGTTTGGGCGTAAGAGGCAATGATAATAATCCTGAACCAGTGGTTTCTGCCTTAGTGCCCCTGCTGTATGATCTTAATCTTGAGGTTTGTTCTCACTGCGCGATCGCGCTAGGCAAATTAGGTAACCAATCTGCTATTGATGCCCTTAGAGATTGTCTCCATTCCTCAGCTACCCCTTCCTCTCTAAAACAGCAAATTGTACGAGGCTTGAGTCATACTGAAACTTCCCAGACGCTTTCAATTCTCGCCAGCAATTTACAAGATCAACCCCCCAGCATTATCCAAGAAATTATTGCCGTTTTCGGGCGTTGGAAAACCTCAGAGTTACATGCCTCTGTTGCTGACACTTTGATTGCATTCTTTCACCATCATGCCCAACTCAATGACAGTATCAAACAAACCTTAGCCGTTGCCCTAGGAAATTTAGGCATCCCTTCCGGCAAATCTGTTCTCTCTCATTTAGCCCAAGATGAAACCGCCATGGTGCAGTTGCACGCCCAAGCTGCTTTGAAAAAACTGCCCTAGATGTATCAAAATGCACGAAACGTAACTGTAAAATCCGTTATCCTCATCATAAACTGTAACCTCGACTACAAAAAAAATGCGGATTGAGCAGTTGCAAGCGTTTTTAGCAATTACAGAAACGGGCAACTTTGGACAAGCAGCGAAAAAATTTGGGGTCACCCAATCGACCATTAGCCGGCAAGTTCAGGGTTTAGAGCAAACCTTGGGCGTGGCCTTATTCCATCGATCTCATCAAGCGAAACTCACGGTGGCAGGGGAACGATTGTTGCCTCGTGCCCGTAAAATCTGCCAAGAATGGACGATGATCACCCAAGAACTGGATGATCTCATGGCGGGAAAACAGCCTGAATTATGTGTGGCCGCCATTCATTCCGTGTGTTCTTATCATTTACCGCCGGTGTTGCCCATTTTTTGTCGGGAATATCCCCATGTGCAATTAAGAGTGACCGCCTTGGGCAGCGATCGCGCTTTGAAAGTCTTGCGGGATGGATTAGTGGATGTCGCCATTGTCATGAATAATCCCGCGTTTACCAACAGCCCGGAAATGGTAGTTGATACACTGTTTGAAGAACCCATTCAAGTGTTAATGGCTGCCGATCATCCCCTAACCAAGTATAATCAACTAGCTTGGTCAGAATTAACCGCTTATCCTCATGTGGTCTTTAAGGATGGTTATGGCATGCAACGGTTGGTGCAAAATTGGTTTTCCCAGCAAAATGCCACCATTCAAACTGCAATGGAGTTAAACACCCTCGATGCCTTTCGGGGCGTTATTCGGCAAGGGGAATTAATTGCATTGCTTCCTAGTTCCGCGTTGATCGAAGCGCAGAATGATCCCACCCTCGCCATTCGTTCCATTGGGGAAACCAGCACGCAAAATGGCATGAATGAAACTACCCTCACCCGAGAAGTGATGTTTGCCACGACGCGCGATCGCGCAGAAATTCCCCCCATTAAAAGCTTTCGTCAAATTGTCCAACAACTCTCAACGCCCTCTTTAAAAAACTATGTTTCCATCGCGTAACCGAAAATCATGAGCGCATCATTTCGAGAACTTCTTAAAAAAGTGGGCAGCGGCACCCACACCGGGGAAGATTTAACCCGCAGCGAAGCCGCAACCGCCACGCGGCTGATGTTGCAACAAGAGGCTACCCCCGCCCAAATTGGGGCATTTATGATTGCCCATCGCATTAAACGTCCCACTGCCGAAGAATTAGCGGGAATGTTGGATGCCTATGACGAGTTAGCTGGGAAAATTCCCGTTTTAACCAGTGGTCACAACTATCCCGTAACCGTTTTTGGGGTGCCCTATGATGCGCGATCGCGTACTGCCCCTATCTTCCCCATTACCCTGCTGTTACTGGCGAGTATGGGCGTTCCCGTTATCTTTCACGGGGGCGACTGTATGCCGACAAAATACGGGATTCCCTTTGTCGATATTTGGGAAGCATTAGGGGTAAACTACCGTTCCCTGTCTCTGACGGCAAGCCAACAATTATTAGAAAAAACCGGCATTGGATTCTATTATCTTCCCCAACATTTTCCCCTTGCCCATCAACTGGTTCCCTATCGAGAAGACATTGGCAAGCGTCCTCCCTTAGCTACCATCGAATTAATTTGGTCTCCCTATGCCGGAGACGCGAATCTAATTTCCGGGTTCGTGCATCCTCCCACAGAACAACGTTTTCGAGAAGTTTTTCCCCTGCGAGAGATGCAACAATTAATCACCGTCAAAGGCTTAGAGGGAAGTTGCGACTTAGCCCGCAATCGCACCGGAATTGTTGGCATTACTCAACCGGAAAAAGAATTTCAACGCCTCCATTTACATCCTGAAACTTATGGATTTGCCGGACGGGATATTTTATTAGAATCCCGAGATAAATTAACCGAACAATTAACCACAATTATTCAAGGGAAACCGGGCGAATTAATGTCGGCAGCCATCTGGAATGGGGGCATTTACTTATGGTTATGCGGGGTTTGTTCTGATTTAAAAACTGGGCTAACTAAGGCAGAAGAATTAATTCAAACGGGGGTTGTTGCCGATAAATTAAAAGAATTACAAAGGAATTTACCTTAATGATTACTGTTTCTGACGAATTTGATCTAATAAGGCATAAAAAGGATCCCATTCATTATCCAAACTAATGGGTTCCCAAACCGATTCAATCACCGGACGCAACAAAGCCGTTTGGGGATTTTTTTCCGTCAACCGAGACCCCAGATTTTGCAACTCCTCATCACGCAATTGTTTTAATAATTGTTGATAGCGTTGTTGCCAATTTTCCCAAAGGCTGCGCTGTTCTTGCAGTTGTTCCACAAACTCGGCATTTTCTAAAATAATGTCGGAATTGTCTCGCCAACTGGGAGTAAACCAATTTCCCAACTCCGCAAAAAAGCGATGATAGGGAACTTGTGAATCTCGCAATAATTTCACGGTTTCCTGAACTAATTCTTTTCCATCTTCGGCTGATAAAGAGTCAAAGCCTAACTTTTCCAACATTAATTGCCGATAACTGGCTTCATAATGGGTTTCAAAGTGGGCTAACCCGGCATCTAAATCTTTTTGCGGCATGACTGTTCCGAGAGGACGCTGTAACCGTTCTAAATTCCAGCGACAGATATGGGGTTGATTGCCATAACTATAAAGCCCGGAATAGTCGAAATACGCAGCCGTAAACGCCGGATTATAGGTGGGAATAAAGGCATAGGGACCATAATCGAAACTTTCCCCAGTAATTGACATATTATCGGTATTGAGGACGCCATGACAGAAGCCGGCAGCCATCCATTGCGCGGCTAATTCCGCCACCCGTTGCACTAATTCCTGATAAAAATAAGCATATTTCTCATCCCAATCTTGCAAGTGAGGATAATAATAAGCAATGACATGATCCAACAAGTTTTGGATTAAATCCGGGCGATATAAATAATTTAAGCGTTCAAACGTGCCGAAGCGAATATGGGAATGGTTCAATCGAATCATGACACAAGCCCGGGTGGGAGAAGGTTCATCATGACGCCATAGCGCTTCTCCAGTTTCAATGAGACTTAAACAGCGAGAAGTGCGGACTCCCAACTGATGCAAAGCTTCTCCGGCTAACACTTCTCTCACGCCTCCTTTGAGGGTTAACCGCCCATCGGCATTGCGGGAATAAGGGGTTTGTCCAGACCCTTTTGTGCCAAAATCATAAAGTCGCCCATCAGTTCCTCGGACTTGTCCATAAATAAACCCCCGTCCATCTCCCAGAAAGGGGTTATAATTGCCGAACTGATAGCCGTGATAGCGCAGTGCCAGAAACGGACGCACGCCTTGAAATTTCCCGAAAGCTTCAATAAAAGCGCGATCGCTGACTTGTTCCGGTTGTAAGTTCAGTAAAGGGAGAAGGTCGTCATTGCGAAAGCGAAGCAAATGTTGGGGAAATTCGGCAGCAGAAACAACATCGTAATATTCTGGGCCGAGGTTTTCTAAAGCTGTTTCGTAATTGAGGTTGAGAAACGGATTATTGTGGGCGACACTCATAAATTCTTGATGGACAGTGCAGTAATTCTAGACTAACGTTTCTAGTGGAACACTGAGCGCGCGATCGCGCCTGCGAGTATTCCTTGCTAATTGCTTAATTACAAAACTCCTACCCTCACTTGCCCTAAGAATAATGCCGATGCTCTGGTTATTCGCACAAGAAAATGTTGTTTCCCCCCCTCAAGAGGAAGCGGTTACTAAATTAGTGACTAGTTTAATTGTTTTGTTATTAGTTGCAACAGCGGTGGCACTGATTACACGGCGACTACGCCTTCCTTATGTCGTTGGATTAGTGATCGCGGGCTTAGCAATTACGAAAGAATGGCTGCCGGGAGACATTGGGATTGATCCGGCTTTAATTCTCAATTTATTCCTACCGATTTTAGTATTTGAATCAGCCCTGAATACGGATATTAGCCGTCTCCGCAGCACCTTTAAACCCATTGCTTTACTGGCAGGTCCCGGTTTAATTTTCGCAGCAGGAATTACAGCTATTCTACTCAAAATTACTCTGGATCTAAATCTAAATGCAGCCCTCTTTGCTGGTGCCATTCTTGCCATTACCGATACCGTATCTGTCATTGCCGCCTTTAAGGAAGTCTCGGTTCCCAGTCGCCTCTCCACCATCGTGGAAGGGGAAAGTTTATTTAATGATGGGGTCGCGTTAGTCATTCTCAGTGTTATTAATCAAATTTATTATCAAGGCACATTTTCAACTGTGGAGGCAGGCCAAGAACTATTTTTGTCCATTGTTGGGGGAACTGTGGTGGGATTAGGATTGGGGTATCTTTGTTTAGGATTATTTCGACAACTGGATGATGCCTTAAGCAGTTTATTGCTAACCGTGGCGGTGTCGTTAGGGACGTTTCAAGCCGCACAACTGTTAGGCGTTTCTGGGGCAGTGGCAGTGGTAATTGCCGGTTTAGTCGTTGGCAATATTGGGGTGGCGCAAGAGGTATCAGCTTCGACAAAAGTCACACTTCTCAGTTTTTGGGAATATGCCGGATTTGGGGTCAATACCTTTATTTTCCTTCTCATTGGGATTGAAGTCGATGTGACTGTCTTAATCCAAACCTTACCCTTAGTCCTTCTTGCCATTCTTATTTATCAAGTTGGCCGTGCTTTATCGGTTTACCCTTTATTAGGGTTAGTGCAGTTTGTTGATCGACCCATCCCCTTAAAGTGGCAACATGTCCTCTTTTTAGGCAATGTTAAAGGATCGCTATCCATGGCGCTGGCGTTAAGTTTACCGCCGGATTTGCCAGGGCGCGGTCAAATTATCACCCTCGTGTTTGGAACCGTTTTAGTCTCGTTAGTGGGTCAAGGATTAAGTTTACCCTGGTTTATTCGTCGTTTGAAACTCAGTTCTATTTCCAAAATTAGTCGCGAAATTGAATCCTTACAGTTAAGTTTAATTACCTCAAAAGCAGCGCAAGAAGAATTAGATAATCTCCATCAAACGGGGATTTTGCCAAAAGCCATTTATGAGGAACTGCGAGCTAGTTATCAAGCCCGAATTGCCAATTCTGAGCGCAACTTGCGAGATTTATACAATCAACGCCACGAAGATGCTGGGGAGGAAGCCAATGAGGAATATCAAAAGTTGTTGAAAATTCGTCGTCAGTTGCTGTTAGCCGAAAAAGGCGCCATTAATGATGCCTTGCGTAGGGGCATTTTGTCAGAAGATTTAGTGCATGAGTATCGGCAGCGGCTTAACCGGAAACTTCTACAGTTGGAAGATGACTGACGCTTAATCCTAAAAATTTGATCATTTGCCGTAAACAATTGGGTTTGGTAACCACAAGGATTGTCGAACCTGCTTCTAAGGCAGTGTTGCCATTGGGAATAATGAGATCGGCGTGGGGATGCGGTTGATAACCAATAATCAAAGACCCTCGCGGAAAGTTGGGATCTTGGGCAATTTCAGCAATGGTGCGCCCGGCAATGTAACATTCTCCCGGTATCGGCAGTTTCAGGACTTCCACTTGCCCTTGTTCAAAGTGCATCATTGCTTCCACTTCGGGATATTCAATCGCGTTGGCAATGCGCGTAATGGCCAGATCAATGGTGCTAATGACATGGCTTGCCCCAGCAATGCGATAGGGTTCGGCAAAGTCGCGATCATTCAACCGCACCACAATTTGCGGAACGCCATAATGTTTGGAAAGGGTAACTAATGCTAAATTGAGAGCATCGCTGCTTAGGGTTCCCACAACGGCATTTGCTTTACGAATTCCCGCTTCCAATAACACGTTGGTGGAAACGGCACTGCCTTCAAAGGCCATCACGCCAATCTTTTCTCGGGCATACTGACAGGCCAGGGGATCAGTATCGACTACAGCTACGGTATGCCTCAAATCAAGCAACCGTTGGGCTAAACGGAGCCCCATCATCCCGGCGCCGCCAATTAATATATACATCGATTCCTATGCTCTTACAAAGTGGACGCTTTCACAATCCATTGTAAGAATTGCTTAATTATGGCAACGCCTTGGCTAGCAGTTCAACC
>JBDGQV010000105.1:0-12494 GCA_042218725.1 Halothece sp.
CGTTTCGCACTGTCGAAGTCCTCAACTCATTCGCCTTGTATCCAACGGCTAAAGCACGTTGGCGCGTGCGGCGACTTTCTGTAAAAATTTTAACCAAACGATTGGCATTTTCGGCCACTTGTTCTTCTCCTCCTGCCCCCGTAATCATCCCCACAGAAAAATACAGGGCATCAATTACTGAGGTGTTTAAACTAGTGGAGACATAGGTCGCCGTTGCGATAAAAATTGTCACCAATAAGGCCAAGGTAACCATAGCCACAGAACGGGCATAGCGATAGAATAGCGGTAACCTAATAAATGTCTTTAAGAATCGTCTTAACCGCTGTTGGGTGGTTTTGCGGCTTTGGGGCTTGATGCCGATAATGAGACGATCTCCTACTTTTAATCGCTTGCCAGACGCGATCGCGGCCACTAGATTGCCATCCCCTTGTTTGGGTAAATAGTAGATCAAAACCCGATGCGGGCTTTCCCAGAGTTCATTAAGCGGCATTCCCAACCACGGATGAGAGGCATCAATTTCTTCTTCGTGCATCGGCCAAGTTTGATGATAGAGTTGGATTTGCCCAATGGCTTCATTGCCCATCCCTGCAAAGGCAAAAATGGGAGCCGCTAAGGCAGAAACACTCAGGCTGACATGATTGGGGAGAATCCGATCTAACCGGTGACCCAGACTATGGTTATAGAGTCGGTTAACAATGCGAACCTGAGGATTGATTAATCGGGCTTGGGTTAAAATCGCCAAATTGACGGCATCATCATTTCCCGCTAATACTAGACTTTGCGCCTCTTTAATGCCGGCTGCCATTAATGTCGAGCGCGATCGCGCATTGCCAATCAAAATATCTGGATCTTGTTCATACTCCGGTATGTAATAATCACTAATCCCTACCACTGCTACGCCTTGTTTTTTCAATAGAACAAAAATTTTATATGCAGTACGCCCCAACCCACAAATAATAATCCTTGGTTTCATTGCAATCTCCTTACATTCCCCCCTTGCAGGTTCAACCATCAACCCTTCCCTCATCATGACAGCCTCATGGATTGCTAAGAATTGATGAGGCGCGATCGCTGAAGGCAATAAGTTTCGCTGCATCAGGCTTTTTAAATGAACAACCGGCACTTGCTAAAGCAAACAAAATGAGCTATGATTGATTGTTGGGTTCATTTCCGAATTGACTTGAATGTCTGGAAATAACGACGGCTAGTTTGCTCGTAACACTAGTCTCCTACCCGACGCGGAAATTTCTTTCCTAGGGTAGCTAAAAGAGCAAATTCATGATAGCTTAAGACATAGTGTAAAAAATTGTAATAATTTTGAGTACAGTTACAGCTAGATTTGAACTTTATTCCTTTACGCGGTTTGCGTTATTCCCATCGTCAAGGTAACACGCGCAGAGAGAAGGAATTTAGGGACGTTTATTTATTCAAAAAGCTGAGTTGGAATTAATGCTTCAACAAAAAAAACAATTAATGGAACAAAGTACAATAAAAATCCCTTTATTGCGGTTCAAGTTCCTAAGTTTGAAATGAGTTGTAACTGTATTAAAAAGTTTTTGACCAGTCAAATAAGGTGAGGTATTTATTATGTCTGTACGTCTGTACGTGGGCAATTTACCAAAAGAGGCAGTAGAGCGCCAACAATTGCAAGAAGTCTTTGGAGAAGATAGTGATTCCCTCTCTATCAAGGTAATTAAAGACCGGAAAACGGGGAATTGTAGAGGGTTTGCCTTTGTTACTGTCCCCAATGATGAAATGGCAGACCAAATTATTGAAAAATATAATGGTCAAACCTTTAAGGAAAATGCTTTAAAGATTGAAAAAGCGCTTCCTCGCAATAAAAATAAAGGAGAAGGAAGCAATTCCAATAAAGAGCAAGAAAGTTCCTCTGAATCGCGCAATTCCCGTCCGAATAAACAGAAGAATAAAGACAATGCTCCCAGTAACAAGCGACGGGGCAAAAATAATAAGAAATCGAAACAACCCGCTGCCAGCAACAGCAATAATAACAATAATAATACAGCAACCCAACCTGATCCTCGCTGGGCAGATGAGTTAGCAAAACTCAAGGAAATGTTAAGTTCTGTCGAAAAATAGTTAATTGCTGAATCTTTATACTTGTCGGAGATATCTGATGTTTAAGGTATCTCCTTTTTTTGTTTACGAATGATCGGAACGATTGCCGTTTTCTGAAGCGCGATCGGCCAACCAACCGGACAAATGCGTTGATAATTGGGCAAGAGATTGCGTTAATTCCGGCGTTAATTCCACTGGCAAATTGCCGCTGCGGACGTGAATATCTCGTTGCGGGAAAGGAATTTCTACCCCTCTTTCTTGGAACAATTTATAAATTAAAAAATAGAGATCGCTTTTAATTTGAAACTGTTTGCGAGGCTCAGAAATCCAGGCTAACAAGTCAAAATCTAAAGAACTATCTCCAAATCCTAAAAAGAAAACATTGGGAGGTGGAATCGATAAAACATCCGAGTGTTCATTAGCTGCATCCAGTAATGCGCTGCGAACCACTTCCAAATTCGAACCATAAGCGACCCCCACTCGAATGCGCAACCGAGAAATGGGGCTGCGATGACTCCAATTGACGACTTCCGTTTCTAAAAACCGAGAGTTGGGTAAAATAACAGAAACGCGATCGAGGGTAGTAATTTCTGTGCTGCGAACACTAATATGTTCCACTGTCCCCACAAACTCCCCCACCTCAACAAAATCCCCAGCTTGAATGGGACGCTCAAAAATTAAGACTAAACCGCTGACAAATTCTCTGGCAATGCCTTGAATCCCTAACCCGATTCCGACCCCCAATACCCCGGCAAAAACGGTTAAGGAGCTAATATCTAAACCCCAAATTTGCAATAGAACCAGTGCCCCAATTAAAACAAAGCTATAGTTTGCGATGAGAGCAATGGTTTCTTGGGCAGCGCGGCTTAATCCCGTTAGACTTAACACCCGCAGTCGCAGGACGCGTTTAATGCTTTGTGCCAAAATAAACAGCACGGTAAACAGAGCAATTAAGATAATTAAATCCAGAACCGAATAAGCATTCTCGCCTAACGGAAATAAATCGGAGGTTAAGCTGTAAATAACGGTATCGCGAAATTGGCGACTGAGCTGCCGCGTTTGGGGGAAAAGGGTGCTGATATAACCCAGCGCAATGAGAACAATGACACCGCGTAGGAAATTTAAGAAGACTTGAAAGGCAATAAATCGGGTATTGGAACCAGACAGGGATTGGGAATGAGAACCGCTACTGGAATGACCGTCTGAGTCTTTTAAGTAGGGATTAATCCAACGCTCGCAAATTAACCCGATTCCCCAAATAAATAACCCTGCAATTAGAATCACCACCAGCGAAAGCAGTATTGCTTGCAACAAATAGCCCCAACTGCGCTCATTTTTGGCATCCATGAGCGCGTCTTGCAATTTATTTTCCCAAATGGCGGCTTGTTCTTCTAAATTGACGCCTTCGGTCGTATCTTCAGGGGTTACGGAAAGCAAGTGATTGCCATTGACTTTCAATACAGGAAGGCGTTGGTTAGTATCGACCTCAACTCGAATGGAAGATTGTTCTTCCGCTTGTATCAGTTTGAAATTGCTTTGAATAATGCGATTTAACGTCCGATTTGCCTCTTCCGCTCGCTCTTTTGCCGTAAATTGACCTGAACCTGTTACTTGAAAGACCGCTTTACCATCGACCAAAATGGGAGCGGTGTTATTAGTTTGCCCCCAAGCCGGTAAGATAAACAGACAAAAACTGAGGGTAATGACACAAACACTTAAGAAAAAAGATAAGACGCGATCGCGAAATTTCATAAAAGGTTATTTTATTGACCAGACTTGACAGGTAAAGGCGTTGAGGAAGAGGGATTGCTTTTGCTTTGCGCTAAAGTTTTTGGCTTCAGATACAAGTTTTCAATTAAGGTAGCGCCGCCAGCCACCCAAGGGGGAACAATTAACGCCCCTAAAATTCCTAAAACTTGTGCTCCCCCAATAACCGCAAGCAGTTGATAAAGGGGATGAAGGCGAACCGTATTTCCCACCAGTAGTGGATCCAGCACATAAGTTTCAATATTTTGAATCACCACAAACAACAATAACACCCATAAGACTGTCCATCCGCCATTAGCCGTCGCAACAATCAGGGCTGGAATCGACCCTAACACAGGACCAAAAAAGGGAATTAAATTAGTAATGCCCGCGATCGCGCCTAAACCAAGGGCAAATTCGGAAATACCGAGGATTCTTAAACTAATGCTAATCACAACCCCTAAAATGGCGGAAACTAAAACGCGACCTTGAATATAACCCCCCATCCGTTGGGCAACCGGGTGAACTTGCGTTTCTAACCGCGCATCCCAAGGGGAAGGAAATAAATTAATCATCCCTTGAATCAAACGTCGCGAACCGGATAGCATATAACCCGACAAAACAATTGCCAGAATGACACTGACAAATCCGCCAATAATTCCTCGCGTGACGCCATAAGAGCGTACCAATAATTGTTGACTAGAGCGGATCAGCCAACTGGTCAGGGCTTTGGTATCAAAAAGCCGATTAATGGGATCTAAGGTTTCGGCATCCGTCATTCCGAAGCGCAAAGCTAAATCTTGGGCAAGGAGACGCAACGTTTCTAAGTAACTGGGCAGTTTACGAATTAACCGTTGAATCTGCTCAACAACCGTGGGACCAATAAGCACCCCAGCCCCGGTAAATCCGGCAATGAGCACCAGATACACAAAAATGACCGCTAAAAAGCGAGGAAGCCCCAGCCTTTCGGCGGCATTAACCGTTGGCGCAAGCGCCGAGGCTAACACAATAGAAATCATTAAAACAATGATCAAACTTTGTAATTGCCATAATAAAACCCCAGCAAAAAAAAGGACGCCCGTCAGGATTAAAGTAGAATTTGAGATGACAACACGCTGCTGAGACATTGCAAAAATAAAGATTAGGAAACGACTTTGGATTATAGTTTATCTTGTGAGTAACGTTCTCATCTTTGCGACTATGACTCTCGAACAACTGCAATTACCCAGTTTTAAGGATTCTACGCTTTGGGAAAAGGCTCTAACCCATCGCTCTTACTTTAATGAAAATACTGAGGTGGAAGAAGACAACGAACGTCTGGAGTTTTTAGGAGATGCGGTGTTAGGATTTCTGGTCGGGAAGCTATTATATAAAACCTATCCCCAAATGCGAGAGGGGGAATTGTCTCGCCTGCGATCGCGCTTAGTGAATAATGAATATCAACTCGCCCAATTTGCCCTTCATTTGAATCTCGATCAATACCTCTACTTGGGAAAAGGCGCAGAAAAAGACGGCACCCGCCAAAATCCAGAAGTTCTCAGCGATACCATGGAAGCAGTAATTGGCGCTTATTTTCTCGATTCGGGACTGGAAGCAGTACAAGCATTGATCGAACCGTTCTTTGCTTCGATTGCCGAACAAGTGATCGCCACCTCAGAACTGGATGAAAATTATAAAGGGCGCTTCCAAGAATGGGCTTTAGCGCATTTTGGCGAAATTCCCCGCTATTTTATTGTCAAAGAAACCGGTCAAGATCATGCTAAAGAATTCACCGCAGAAGTTCGCATTGGCGATCAAGTCTACGGGGTTGGTGTGGGAGAAAGTAAGAAAACTGCCGAAAAAAGAGCTGCCAAAGCAGCACTCAATAAGTAACCAGCAACCAGTCAACAGCTAACGAGCTGAGTAGAATCGATCGATGACAGAAACATCAATACCAGCCCTCGATGTCCCACTGCAATCAATCCAAACAACCGAAATATTCCCAACTTGAGACTGGTCACTGGTCTTTCATCAGCAATCACTGATTTAACTATGCTTTTTCCCAAATTTCACGGATTTGTCCCGGTAAGGCTTCTGCGATTTCTTGAACGCGCTGTTGAGACAACTCATCCTTCGTCGCTGAAAATACAGCCGTGAGTGCCGTTTCCGGATCAATGCCCCGTTGCAGTCCGGCTTCTTGACGAATGCGGAATAAAAAGGTTTCGTCATCAATCTCTAAAACCGGGCGAATACGACTGAGAAAGGCCACTAGCGGATTGGTATCTTTCCACAAGTTAGAAATATCGTCTTGCAAGGATTGATTATCGCTGGGAACCGCTTTTTCTCCCTTTAATTCTTCAAACACCTGGTCTGATGCTTCTGTGGTCATGACATCCCGCATGGTCCGAAAGACCACTTCCGAAATATCGCGGGCATCAAAGATATCATCAACCCCAGCTTTAATCATCACCTTTTCTAAAAAGGGTTGATTTTTGGAAGCGATAGGTGAGGTGGGGCCTTGGTTTAGGGTTTCGGGTTTGTTTTCTTCCATTTTTTTGAGTACCTGTTTTCCTTTTTCTGTAAGTTTAGCTTGCTTAAAGCGAATTAAATGGGGAAGCGGCCCATCTTCTGCCCCTAATGTATTAGCGACCCGAAACTCCTCGACTTGTTCTGGGTTCACAGCATCAGGAACATCTTCTTGGGTGGCATAAGCATTCCCTTCAAATTCCGCTTCAATGTAATTTTTTTGGTTCAAATAATCTAAATGCCCTAACAGATCAGCTTGGGTCATTTCACGGCCGGCGAAGTCAGCTTCTGTGAAAGAAATTTGCTTGGCTTCATTATTTTCGTAACTTGACTGACCGATTTTTTCCAGTAAGATATACATGATATCTTCGCGTAAAGCAATTGTCATAACTACTTTCCAAACTCGTCAGATTTTGATATCTATAAAACTGCTGGTGCAGCGGCGGCCATGGTGTAGCAATGACAGTTGGAAGCCAGTGGTTGCTGACTGCGCCAGCCTACTCGTTACTCTACTGGCGAAATTGCTTGACTGCATCTTTCATTGGACGCAAATTTAGCAAAAAGGGCAAAACTTTGATCAGAAAAATTGTTAATTTTGTTGGAGACCAAGCAGTCCTGAAGTAAAGCAATATTAAGGCTAAGCTAAACTAAGAATCTTTCAACAAAAGAAATTATTCATGACCAACGGTCGCAGCAGCTACCTTCCGGTTTGGAAAGTATAATCTGCGACCAATTATGGAATCTAGTCATGAACCTGTGGATCATGCGCGACTCATTCCAGCGCGTTCACGCTTGGCCGCGGATTTCTTGAATGATCCCATCTTTGACAACTACTTCCACATTCATTTTTTGAACCAAGTTATCTCCAGTTTGAATCCGAACAAAGCTATCAAGTTGTCCTTGATTCACTTCTTGTCCCTCTTCTAATAACTGAACTTGTTGCAATTGTTGTAAGGCTTGGTTTTTTTGTTCTGTGATTTTGCTTTTTTGTTCGTTAATCTGATTTTGGATACTTTGAAGTTGTTGTTGAACTTGCGGATCACTGGGATTGCTTCCTTGTTTTGTTACCTGTGAAATTGCATTTTGTCCTTGATTTTCCAACTGTTGCAATTGTCCATCATGTTCATTAATTTGCGATTGCAACTGTTGTTGAACTTCTTCTCTCCAACGTTGAGTAACAATCACTTTTAAGTTAATAGGACGTTTAATTAATAATTTCTGACTTTCTTGTTCTTGGTTCATTGTTCCTTCTAAATTAACCATGGCAAGCCTCCAATCAATTCTTGCTAGCGAGTTGGGAATGACATTAGGGAGATTACCCTTTAGCAAACATCCCGTCAATCATATCCTGATACCGTTCACTGACAACAGGGCGTTTAATTTTCAGGGTTTGAGTCATCATGCCATTCTCGACAGAAAAGGGTTCTAAGATCAGCTTAAACACCCCAATTCGATCATCGGGACGATATCCAGGACGATTTTTAACCTCGCGGTTTAACTCCTCTCGAAATAGAGTTTGTACACTAGACTGTTGCAAGGTTTGTTGTAATCCTGCTTCAGAAAAGTCTAAATTGAGATTATTCTGTTGCGACCAATTCTGCAAGGCCTCGATGTTAGGTACAATTAAGGCGCCTAAACACCGTTGATCTTGCCCAACCACCATAATTTGGTCAATATACACACTGCGTAAACAAGCATCTTCTAACGGTTGCGGTTCAATATTTTCCCCATTAGAGAGAACAATGGTATCTTTGGCGCGTCCGGTTAATACTAAATCGCCAGTGGAGGTAATCCAGCCCAAATCGCCGGTATTAAACCATCCCTCTTGATCAATCGCTTTCTCGGTTGCTTCGGGTTGTTGATAATACCCCTGCATCACTTGGTTGCCGCGAATCATCACCAAGCCTTTTTCACCGTCAGACAGAGACTGTTTGGTTTCGGGATCAACAATTTTGGTTTCGGTTTCCGGAAGGGCTTGTCCGGCAGACCCCCGCAAGTTATGATGCGGACGACGGGCATGGGTAACAGGAGAGGTTTCGGTTAACCCATATCCAACCAGTAAGGTAATCCCAATCATTTCGTAAAAATCATCAATGTGCTTGGCTAAAGATCCGCCGCCGCTAATCACGACTTTTAAGTTGCCGCCGGTGGCTTGACGAACCGTTTGATAAACGATTTGATCGGCTAAGTTATGTAGCGGTTGCAGCAGGGATTGTTGAACCGAGGCGTTGCTTTTTTCTAAAAACGAGGGATTAAGATTTTCCAGGGATAACCCTTGGCTAACTCGTCTGGCTTTAATGTAGCGATGGGAAACTTTCAGAAAGAAATCAATGAGTTTTTTCTTATTGCCCGTTTGATCGTTTAATTGTTTTTGAATGCCGTCATAAACCGATTCCCAAAGCCGCGGAACCCCTACCATATAATGGGGTTTTTGTTCCCGCAAATCTTTTTTAAATGAGCGCAAATTGGTATAAATTAAATGACATCCTCTAGAAAGGAGGAAATATTCTGCAGCCCGTTCGTAAGCATGCCAACTGGGCAGAATACTTAAAACTTGTTCTCCCGGTTGAGGTTGAATAACATCCCCGATCGCGCGCACTTGATGTAAGAAATTCCCATGGGATAACATTGCCCCTTTGGGTTTACCGGTGGTTCCTGAGGTATAAATTAGCGTTGCTAAATCATTTTTCCCTCTTGGAACTGATTGCAAGGGCTGTTCTTTCCCCTGTGCCATTAATTGTGAAAAATTTAAGAGGGGAATCTCTGGCCATTCTACCGTTTCATCAGACAGTAAAATAATTAATTCAACAGAAAAATCAGCAAGTTGGTTTTGAAATTTGTCTAGGGTTTTCTGATCTTCAACAACAAGAACTTGGCTATCGCTATCAGTAAAAATATACAATAACTCGTTGGCATCCGCTTGTGCCGATCGCACCACATTCACCGCTCCTGCGGTCATAATGCCTTGATCGGCAATAAACCAACGAGGGCTATTATCAGCAAATAGGGCAATTTTGGTATCAGGTTGAATGCCTTTGGCTTGCAAGCCAGCCGCAAATTGTTGGATTTTTTGGTTTAATTCTTGATAAGTAATTTTAACTTGCGGTTTCTGATGGGGATCATCAAGGGCAATACTATCAGCATAATGAGTTGCTACCTGTGACCAGATTTCTGGCAATGATGAAACTGTCGAATAATTGAGAGGGGCATTGGTTTGTTGAAGCATAGAAACAAAAAAATGAAATGAGATTTTGATCTACTTTACTGGTTTTTATCTATTTTGCGTTTCAATCTCGACCAGTTTCAGTGCTAGCATGAGTTTAGATTGATGTTGGGAACAATTTCGCCATGACAGTTATTACTTGGTTACAGGGGGGAAGTGACCCGAATAATGGGACAAATTTTGACACGATCCGCGAGTGGTGGGGCAAACTTAGCGGTAAAGAAGTGATTCTTGCCCAACGCTTAATTCCTGAGAGCGGTCAAGTTTCCCAAATCAACTGGGAACCCCAAAAATTTGACGATCAATTGGTGATGTATAACGCCGAAATCAGGGGAATTACCCTGTATTGGCAAAAGTCTGCTTCGGGAGAAGAACGCAGTTTTACCCCCTATAAGTTAGTTTTAGATACGACTCAAGAAAAGTTGTACATTTATCCCCAATCCCAACGGCAAGTCGTCATTCAGGTGAGAATTCCCGAGGTTCGTTATACGACGGTTTCCTTGCAAAACCCAGAGTTGTTAGTGACGGGATCGGGTCAAGAGCGCGTTTTATTGATGCGCGATCGCGCTCGACAAATTGCCGTGCAGTTGCCTCTACAATCCCAAACCTTAGAAAAATTAAAAGAATTGCTTTAAACCAAAAAAAAGCGGGTACGGAAGGATTCGAACCCTCGACACCCAGAACCGGAATCTGGTGCTCTATCCCCTGAGCTACGCACCCGCGTCTCTAATTAAAGATAGCATGTTTTTCCATGAATCGCTAACCCGTCTTGGCTTGATTTTCTAATACCTCCGAATGAGCAACAGAAGGATTTTGAATCGTCAGGCGGAGATTTTGCCGCGTGGCAGGGGTAAGAAACTGATCTTGCAGTTGTTGCCATTCTTGCCATTTTTCATGCCGGAATTGGGTCAGTTGCTGCGCCAGATGGGGAAAGGTGTCCGAGAAGTCTTCACCGCAACAATCGCTTAAAAATTCTTTAAGCACGACGCTATCTTGGATTTTCCCTAAGATGCTTTGAATCGCTTTAATTTGCTTTACATATTGTTGATAGGGTTCGTCGTAGCAATGGGTAAAGAGTTCCATTTGGTAGCGCGCTTTCTTCGCCGCTTTGCGCAAGCTATGGAGGGTTTCTCCTTGTTCATTCAAAAGCGTTATGACATCAGTATTAGTATTGTGACCCACTAACCAACCGGGATGCAGCAACAAATTGCTAACATGAGGAAGCAGTAAATCGGGAAGCACTACCGTAATCGGCAATTGCGCGATCGCGCTCAATTTTGGATTTTCTAACCAGTGATTGAGACTGCTTTTGAGTTTTTGATAATCTTTACTTTCTAGCGTCTTAACCACTTTTTTATAGGCGTGTTGACGCTGTTTTGCCAGTTCTTGAAAGACGGCGTTTAAGTTGCTTTGTTCTTGAGAAGGAAGGGCAGGGAAATACTCAGTTTCCAAGCTTTCTTTTAAAACATCTAAATCTCTTAAGGTTCCCAATTCTCGGGCGAGTTTGCCCACTTTTTTCTCTTGGGCGGCTTTGGGAATTTCAATGGCACGGGAAAATCCATCTAGGGCAGTTCGCAACCGGCGCATTCCCACTCGCATTTGGTGCAAGGCTTCGGGATCTTGGTCTTGATACACCCCTTGTTCATGTTCCACCATTTTGCGGCTATGTTTGGCAATCGCCGCGATCGCCCAATCTCCAAAGGTTTCTGATGTTTTTTCAATACTCATGGTTTGGCTGCTTTAATAAAATTAATTGTTGAAATGCTACACCAGGGGCATCACTGCTGTGTGTTCTTTTTTTGCTAGAAAAGCCCCGCAAGGAAATGAAACGTCAATTGAATCGGCAATGAGTCATTTCTCATATTTTAACCAAAACTTAACGTTCTAAAATAGCATTAGCAAGAACATGAGTAAAGCGGTTTCTTTCTTTAAAAAGTTAAGCAATTTCTCGGTTGATCTAACCGATCAAATCGCTAATGTAAAGGAAGAAATGACTCAGCTTGCCAATTGCCCCAACAGACACGTTATAACGGAAGTTGGGACTAAACGTTAATCGATTTAGGGTGGAGAAAGAAGGACAGAATGAAAAAAGTGGGAACTCATCTGGTTGTAGAGGCATGGCAAACACCTGCGGAGGTGCTCAATGATACAGAGCAAATTCGTTCCGCATTGGTGGAAGCGACATTTGCTGGGGGCGCGACTTTAATTAATTTATGCGTTCACCAATTTAGTCCCCAAGGGGTTACAGCAACCGCCACCTTGTCAGAGTCGCATATTGCCATCCATACTTGGCCAGAATATGGGTATTTTGCTGCGGATCTCTTTTTCTGCGGCAAAGGTAATCCCCATCAAGCAATGAAAGTGTTACAAAATATCCTTGGTGCTAAACAAGTAACAATTCAGGAGATTGATCGTGGCTTACCGATGTCAGAACTCCCATCAGAAAGGGAATCTATACTGGCTTAATTCCATATAAGAAAGGCCGGAGACAGTTCTCCGGCTCATTTATTGGTGAGTATTGGGTGAGTGATTCATGCGGACGGAGAGACTCGAACTCTCACGTCAAAGACACTAGAACCTAAATCTAGCGCGTCTACCAATTCCGCCACGTCCGCTCATTGCTAAGTCCAAGTTGTAATGATACCGCATCTGGCAGTGAATCGACAAGTGTTCGCCGGAAAAGCAATTCTGATAGTAGCGGCGCTGGCTGTTAGCAGTTTCAAACCGGTGCACGGACAATCCTTGCCTGTTTTAACCCCAACCACACCAGAAGCAGTGAAGTATTTGAATCAGGGATTGCAGCAGGCACGCACAGGAAACACAGAAAGCGCGATCGCGTCCTTTGAACAAGCCGTTGCCCTGGACAAAAATTTGGCGCCTGCCCATTACAATTTAGGATTAGCCCTGAAAGATGAAGGGAATTTACAAGCGGCTGCCGATGCCT
>JBDGQV010000106.1:0-3077 GCA_042218725.1 Halothece sp.
GTGATTCATTGGAATAGCCTCTTTGGCTATCCCGATCTGGCTGAGGGGAGATTTATATTACTGTCTAAATTGCAGATAACGTAATATAATTTTAATAGTTTCTTATGTTGCCCCTATCCAGACCGGGGTTTGCATATATTGAGTTACCCCTCATTCAGATCGGGGTTTACTTTTCGGGCGTGGAATTTCCAGTTCCTCGCCATATCTTTAAACTCTCGGAATTGGCCTTCCGAAAGCTGAAAATAGAATTCCTAAGCGGTTAAGGCGTATCGTTGTTTGTAAGCGGTGCGCCTTAATCGCGTTTTGCGCTTTGCTTCTGGTTGAATACTCATTCGGTCTCTCCTAATCATTGAATTACCTAACTTGGGACACTAATTAGTTGTGACTAGTTAGTTTTTATTTTCCACTCATATAGAAACCTAGTGTAATGAATTTTCGCAACAGAGAAAAGGGCGAAACGCTACCTCAACTGTATAGGCGATAACATTTTGGATAATTGGGAGTCGGGATTTAACCTCAGAAAGTCTGTTTTAGATGCAAGTAAATTTTTTTTATATTCATCATGTGGTAGTAAATTACAGGTAGTTATTGGTTTTATTATAGAGATATAACCAGCAATTAACCACCAATATGAAGCGCAAAAAATTAAGTATTTACATTCGAGAGGACTGCATTGAGGGAGCCAAAAACAAAGCTAAGCAGGAGCATAGGTCTCTAAATAACTATATTGAGAAATTAATCGCTGAAGATGCCCTTAAAGAGGTGAGCCAGTAACACAATCATGGCTTCTTAACCCCCTACCTGCGCCAAACTTAAGAATGCCCAGGAAAATTCGAGACTTCAAAGCTCAGCTTGCCAGAGAAGGCTTTGTTTATTTACCCAAGCGAGGGAAAGGAAGCCACCAACGCTGGCGACACCCACTGCTGAAGAAAACGCTAACCATCTCCGGCAAAAATGGAGATGATGTTCCCCCTTATCTTGAAAAACAGCTATCAAAGTTGTTGAAGGAACTAGAACAGTTAAAGAGCGAGGATCAACATTCATGAATCAATACAGTATGCTCATCCAGTGGTCAGAAGAAGATCAGTTGTTTTTGGTGACCATTCCAGAATTTGCCGATCGCGTCGTCATGCCTTGTACGCACGGCAAGACTCGTGAGCAAGCCGCTCGTAACGGGGAAGAAGTAATAGAGATGTATATAGAAGCATGGCAAGAAGAAGGGGAACCTCTCCCTAACCCCTCAACACTTCAAGTCGCATGAAAGTTTCAAGGAAGTAACCGATGTTAATCCAAAAAATTATACAAGAGTTGCAAAACATTCCCGAAGATAAACTGTGGGAACTTTATAACATTATTCATAACTTTCGTCTGGGTTTAGAGCAAGAAAACAATCCCCCCCGTACCCCCGGTTTATTAAACGGGAAACTGGGAGATGCATTCTTTGAACCCTTGCCTGAAGAAGAACTGCAGCAATGGGAATAAATCTTAAAAAGTAAACAACATGACTCGTCAAGAAATTTTCCATCGCATCGCCGCGCATCAAACCGAACTGCAAGCCCTCGGCGTCAAATCCTTAGAAATATTTGGCTCAGTCGCCAGAGATGACGCTCACTGCCAGAGCGATATTGATTTCCTCGCAGAATTTGCCCAGCCCATCAGTCTCTTCCAGTTCATTCGCATTAAACTATACTTGCAAGACCTTTTGGATCACCCCGTCGATTTAGGAACCAGAGAAGCCCTCAAAGAAAACCTGCGCCAACCCGTTCTCCAAGAGGCAATCCGTGTCTTCTAGAGATTGGAAACTGCCAATCAAAGACATTCAACACTCCCTACAAGCCATTCAACAGCGAACTGCCAACCTAAGCCACCAACAGTTTCGCAATGATGAAACCATTATCAAAGCTGTTCTATACGATAGATAGACTACGACAAGTTGATCATTATCGTTATATAAACATGGATAAAGAACAAATTGTGGCTAAACAGTCTAATGGCACTGCCCGTAACTATGTAGTTACTTGGGGTGACTCCTCCTATGGTGGCGACCTCACAGGTAAAGACAGTGACAAGGCTAGTGGAGTACCAGGAGGAGAACTAGACAATGTCCAACACATCTTTTCTACTGAAGGTGCTTTTGCAGCGCTAAAAGAAGATGGCTCAGTGGTTGCTTGGGGGAATTCATCCCGGGGCGGCGACCTCACCGGTCAAGACATTCACAATGCGACAGGAGTAACAGGAGGAGAACTAGACAATGTCCAACACATCTTTTCTACTCGGAGTGCCTTTGCAGCGCTAAAAGAGAATGGCTCAGTGGTTGCTTGGGGTAACTCATCCGGGGGTGGTGACCTTACGCCTCAAGACAGTTTCTATGTTACAGGAGTGACAGGAGGAAAACTAGAAAATGTCCAACAAATCTTTTCTACTCGGAGTGCCTTTGCAGCGCTAAAAGAAGATGGCTCAGTGGTGGCTTGGGGTGACTCATCCGGGGGTGGTGACCTTACGCCTCAAGACATTAACTATGCGACAGGAGTAACAGGGGGAAAACTGGAAAACGTCCAACACATCTTTTCTACTGAAGGTGCCTTTGCAGCGCTAAAAGAAGATCGCTCAGTAGTTACTTGGGGTGATTCAAAAGTTGGCGGCGACCTCACCGGTCAAGACAGTGATAATGCGACAGGAGTGACAGGAGGAGAACTAGACAATGTCCAACACATCTTTTCTACTAGATATGCCTTTGCTGCCATTGTAGACAGTAGTCCCACCAATTCCTCCGGCTTTTCTCAAATTCCTTTCAGTATAATTTTTTCCACCTTTTCTATTTTACTGTTGATGATAGGAATGGCATATTTATGGCGAGCAAAAACTCGTAATTAAATACGCTAATACCATTTTGATTTCTCTTCTATCAAAGATTACGCTATTTCCTACTGACTCAGAAAGCACACTATAATCGCGTTTTTGATAGATCTCTGGCTATTTCTATAGCTACGCATGCCTTGCCGAGCGTTTGCAACACCAATGGAGTTATCCCCTAGAAAAATCTAAACCTAAGCTGGACATTTCCCCATCAATCAAAC
>JBDGQV010000107.1:0-6473 GCA_042218725.1 Halothece sp.
TATCTTTTACAGAATCAATTTACCATCAAAAACCCAATGCTTTTTGGATTCTTATACCAGCAGTGAATTCCCAAAAAGGGAGTGATTTTTCCAGTTCAACACAAAAAGCAATCCAAAATACCATTACCTATCTAGCTAATCAGACATCTATTCGATCATTAAATTCTATGAATGCTATTCAACTACTATCTCGGAAAGCGCAAGGAGAACGAATCTTCCGCAGCGTTAACTTACACCAGGCCAATTTAAAGGCAACCTATCTCGAAGAAATGGACCTTAGCGAGGCTGACTTAAGCAATGCTGATTTAAGCGAAGCAACGTTGTCTGGGAGTAATCTCAGTCGCGCCAATTTAACCAATGCTGACCTCGATCGCGCTGATCTGCGGAGTGCTAACCTGACTCAAGTCAACTTGATCGGAGCGAGTTTAGTCCGGGCGAAACTGGGAAGAGCGAATTTGAAGGGAGCTGATTTGCGAGGTGCCGATTTATCAGATGCTGACCTAAGCGGTGCTATTCTAACAGATGCGGAGTTAAGCGGTGCGGTGCTGACTGGTGCCAATATTGGAGATATCGAATTACAGCAAGCAGCAACTGATTGCGGTATTTCTCATCAGTGGATTACTTGGTCAGGATCTGAATGAGTTAAAAGCGCCCACAAATCAAGTAGTGGACGCAATGACCAATCAATTTTCCAAACAAGAGAATCGAAGTGAATCTCTAAAGGTGAGAAATGGTATCACCAACCAAAGCCATGGTTTGCTTAGTAATGGGTAAGCTATCAATCACCATTCCCGTACATAACAGCATCATGTAGAGGATGGAATACTTAAACAGCGATCGCGCTTTCGCTTTCTCTTCTGGGGATTTTTGCAATTCCCAGGCTTTTGCAATAAAAATGGTGCCTAAAACGGTGGCAAATCCGCCATAAATCCATCCCGATTCACCTAAGGGATAAATCAAGGCAAAGGTTAAGGGAACCACAAATAGCGTATAAGCAAATACTTGCACAGCGGTATTTTTAACCCCCTTGACCACGGGCAGCATGGGAACATTGACTTGTTCATAATCATCCCGAATCATCATCGCTAACGCCCAAAAATGGGGAGGGGTCCAGAAAAAGACAATGGCAAATAATAGCCAAGCTGTCCAACTTAATTCTCCGGTTACAGCAGCCCAACCCACTAATGCAGGAATCGCCCCCGCTGAACCGCCAATGACAATATTTTGAGTGCTATGCCGTTTCAACCAATGGGTATAAACCAGCATATAAACAAAAATCCCAGACAGGGAAAGCAAGGCACTTAAAAGATTGACAAACCCAGCTAAGAGACTAAAAGAAAGTACCGCTAAGACAATGGCAAAGAGCAATGCATGTCGCGGTTGCACTCGCCCAGAGGGAATCGGACGTTTCCGGGTCCGTTCCATATCGTAGTCGATATCTTTATCGTAAATACAATTAAGGGTTTGGGCCGAAGCAGCCGCTAAGGTTCCTCCCGCCAGGGTCATTAAGACGTTAAGAGGATCAACTCGTCCTTCTCCTGCTAGCCACATTGCTGCTGTGGTGGTAATCAGTAACAGAGGAATAATTCGCGGTTTCGTCAGTTGCCAATAACTTTGAACAACTTGTAAAAATGTTTCGTTACGAGGAGAAATACTAGTCCCAGTCATGGGTTCATTCCTTGAAAATTCAACAAACAATTCAGATAATAATCAAACTTGCGCTTAGGCAGGTTGAGAAGGGGTAGTCGAGTCGCGGACGGCTAACACAGTATAAGCGACTAAGCCTCCCAATAATGCGGCACCAACTGCTTGATGCGTGACTGTCAGGGGCTCAACTTGCAACCGTAAATGGAAGGTTGCAAATCCCACTAAAATTTGCAGGATGAGTAAGACGCCTGAGACATTAGCCAGTTTACGAAGCGCGGGATGCAGTGCTGGCGTACGCCAAGAGAAAATCACTACTGCCAGGGTTCCTAAGCTGGCAGGAACCACCCCTAACAAATGACTATTCATCACCGAGCACAATTCAAACCCGGCGTAACACTGATTAACCGCCCAACGAGAGGCAATCAAGCCCCCCAACAAACTTTGCAAATAGACTAACCCCACAGCAATACCGCCTAACCAAGGGAGTTTTCTCGCAGTGGTTGTCCCTTGATAGGGTAACAGCGCCGTTCCCATACCAATTAATAAACAGAAAAACAGCAACGCTGTTCCAAGATGAGCGGTTACAATGTCAAAACGCAACAATTCCGTTACCGTTAAACCGCCTAATATCCCTTGAGCAATTACCAGAACCAGTGCCAATAAAGATGTCCAGGGCAACCAGCGCGGCAATTCACGCCGAAACCATCCACACAAACCAACTAATCCCAGGGTACTTAAGCCAATCACAGCAGCATCCAGACGGTGAAACCACTCTAGAAACACTTGAAAGTTCATCTGTTCAGAAGGGACCACCTGACCGTAACACAACGGCCAGTCTGGGCAAGCGAGTCCCGCATCCATAACCCGAGTGGCACTGCCAATTGCCATTAAAATAAAGGTGGCAACAGCAATCTTCCAGATTAACCGTCGCACCCGTTGTTGCGCGGCTAATTTGGCTGATGAAGAATT
Organism: Halothece sp.; assembly: GCA_042218725.1. GTDB lineage: Bacteria > Cyanobacteriota > Cyanobacteriia > Cyanobacteriales > Rubidibacteraceae > Halothece. Next base: position 2,617 of record JBDGQV010000107.1, read on the forward strand.
AAGTTGATGGTGAAGAACTGATTCTGTCATAACCCCTAAAGATTATAAAAACTTTATCAAATGCTAAGTATAAGCTCATCCTCAACTTAGCACTGGCGAAACTGTTATTTTCTTGACTCAGTTACTACTGTAATTATCTTTGAGGCTTACTTCCATTGTTTTAGAGATTCTTCAGCTTAAGCGGCTTGACTTTTGATATTTCTTTACATTTATTCCCGATTAAGTATTGAGATTGATTGCAATTCTAAAGAAAACCTTAAAAAAAGTTGAAAATTGATCCATTCTGCTGAATTTTCCGATCATTTGTTTTACCGTGGATCAGGGATAATCATGCTAAAGCGCAGTTAAAAAGCAAATTCCAACCTTTTGCCTGTCGATTGCCATAACCGGTAACTGCCGAAAATCATAAGAAATCGCTGATTAAGCGGAAAACGAGTAGAGAATTAACGACAAAAACGCCGTGACTACTGCTAACAAAATTACAATTGTTTCCATCGCGATCGCGATCGCGATCATTAGCCTTTGGTATGGTCAAAACCATGGTTTATTGCCAGTGGCGGCTTCTCCCGAAGCCGAAGCGGTAGATGGCATTTTCCAATTGATGATGACTGTTGCCACTGGCTTGTTTTTACTCATCGAAGGCGTACTGATTTATTCAGTGATTCGCTTTCGACAAAAGCCAGGGGATGAAACGGATGGGCCTCCCATCGAGGGAAATGTGCCCTTAGAAATTGTCTGGACAGCGATTCCCACCGTCATTGTCTTGATTATTTCCATCTACAGCTTTGACGTGTACAATTCCATGGGCGGATTAAACCCGGAAGCTTCCAGAGACTCAGGGCCTCAACAGGTCGCTGAAGACACGACTTCCAACCAAGGGTTAGAAGGTTTAATTGCCTCTGTTTCAGATTATTTGGCCCTTGGGTTAGGGGAATCGCCTGCCAATCAGGCCAAGAATCTCACCCCCTTATCGGTGGATGTTAATGCCATTCAATATGCTTTCTTGTTTACCTATGGCGAAAGTGGGGTTGTCTCAGGAGAATTGCATGTTCCGGTGGGACAACCCATTCAACTGAACATTACCTCTGGCGATGTCATTCATGCCTTCTGGGTACCAGAATTACGTCTAAAACAAGATGCAGTTCCAGGTCGAGAAGCACAAATTAGTTTTACCCCACAACGCACTGGTGAATATCCGGTAATTTGTGCGGAACTGTGCGGCCCTTATCATGGGGCAATGAAAACCCAGTTAATTGTTGAAAGCCAAGAAGACTATCAAAGTTGGATTGAACAGCAACAAGTGGCCCAATCGCAATCTTTAGAAAACGCAGTTGCGGTTGGACAAACGAGTCCCTTAAACGCTTATGCTGAAGAAATTGGAGTCAATGAACAAGCTTTAGAACAACTGCACCCCCATACTCACTAAATTGGAAGCGAGAGAGAATCGAAACTTATGACAACTTCAGCAGAAATTCCTCAAAGTGAACAGGAAGAAAAACGAACTTGGACCGATTACTTTACCTTTAACACCGACCATAAGGTGATCGGGATTCAATATCTGGTGACCTCTTTTATCTTTTATCTCATTGGCGGTGCCTTGGCTGCAGGCATTCGCACCGAGTTAGCCACGCCGGAATCCGATTTTGTCAGCCCAGAACTGTATAATCAAATGTTTACCGTTCATGGAACCGTCATGATTTTCCTCTGGATTGTTCCGGCAGGGGCTGGCTTAGCAAACTATTTAATTCCCTTGATGATTGGGGCAAAAGATATGGCGTTTCCCCGTTTGAATGCGGTGGCGTTTTGGATGATTCCCCCAGGAGGCTTGTTGTTAATGGCAAGTTTCTTTGTCGGGGCGCCACAAGCGGGTTGGACGTCCTATCCCCCCCTTAGTTTGATGACTGGCAAAGCCGGGGAGGAAATTTGGATTCTCAGTATTTTGATTTTGGGAACCTCCTCGATTTTGGGGGCCATGAATTTTCTGGCAACCATTCTCAAAATGCGGATGCCAGAAATGGGCTTCTTTGATTTACCGCTGTTTTGCTGGTCAATGTTAGCCACAGGGGCGATGATTTTAATTAGTACTCCTGTCTTGGCAGCTGCCTTGATTATGCTGTCCTTTGACTTGATTGTGGATACCAGTTTCTTTGATCCGACTGGGGGCGGCGATCCCATTGTGTATCAGCACATGTTCTGGTTTTATTCCCATCCGGCGGTTTATATTATGATTCTGCCGTTTTTTGGCGCAATTTCGGAAATTTTGCCGGTTCATGCTCGCAAACCGATTTTCGGCTATCGCGCGATCGCGTTTTCCAGTCTTGCTATTAGCTTTCTCGGATTAATTGTCTGGGCACACCATATGTTCAGCAGCGGCACTCCCGGCTGGTTGCGGATGTTCTTTATGGCAACCACCATGATTATTGCCGTTCCCACCGGCATTAAAGTTTTTGGCTGGTGTGCCACGATTTGGGGCGGCAAGATTCGCCTCAACAGTGCCATGTTATTCGGAATGGGCTTTGTTTCCGCTTTCCTCATTGGCGGGTTAAGCGGCGTCATGCTAGCTTCCGTTCCCTTTGATATTCACGTCCACGACAGCTATTTCATTGTCGCCCACCTGCACTATGTTCTATTTGGCGGCAGCGTCTTAGGACTGTTTGCGGCCATTTATCACTGGTTCCCGAAAATGACGGGGAAATATCTCAATGAAACTTGGGGAAGAATTCACTTTGTCTTGACCTTTATTGGTTTAAATCTCACCTTTCTCCCCATGCACCAGTTAGGGTTAGAAGGAATGAACCGACGCATTGCCATCTATGATGCCGAATTTCAAACCCTGAATATTATCTGTACTGTTGGGTCTTATATTCTTGCTGTTTCCACCTTTCCCTTCCTAATTAATCTAGTGTGGGCTGTCTTTAAAGGCGAAAAAGCCGGGGCTAATCCTTGGAAAGCCTTGACTTTAGAATGGCAAACCACTTCTCCCCCGCTCATTGAAAACTTTGAAGAAGAACCCGTCTTGTGGTCTGGTCCCTATGATTATGGCATTGATGCCTCCGAGGAAGAGGAACAGTCCGTGCAAGAATTGCTTTCGGAAGTGAAAGCAGACATGAGTTAGTGGAAATTTATTTAAAAGGAAAGATCAATGCAAGGTTCAACTGTTGATGAGTCACAAACCCTGAATTATACCCAAACTGAAGCCGCTGCCCAGGAAGAAGAACATCCTGATTTGCGGATGTTTGGTGTTGTTCTGTTCTTAGTGGCAGAGAGTATGATTTTTCTCGGTTTATTCTCTGCTTACCTCATTTACGCCACTGTAATGCCCCAGTGGCCGCCAGAAGGCACACCGGAATTAGAACTTCTTCTCCCTGGCCTTAACTCCATTATTCTGATTTCCAGCAGCTTTGTCATGCACCGGGGACAAAGTGCCATTAAAAAGAATGATGTGTCAGGATTACAGTTTTGGTTTGGCTTAACTGCCCTGATGGGCGCGATTTTCCTCGGTGGACAACTGTACGAATACGCTAATCTAGAATTTGGTTTAACAACCAATTTATTTACCAGTTGCTTCTATGTTCTCACTGGATTTCACGGGTTACACGTGACAGTTGGCTTGTTGCTGATTTTATTCGTGCTGCAGCGGTCAACCCGTCAAGGTCACTATACTAGCGAGGAACATTTTGGCGTCGAAGCATCAGAACTCTATTGGCACTTTGTTGATGTGGTTTGGGTGATTCTATTTGGTTTAGTGTATTTATTGTAAGATTGTTGCCGAATCTAAAAATTGAACAGAATTGTCCCCTAATTGGAAGTGTTAGGGGGCTTTTTTTATGTTTCAAAGAAGTTGATCTGAAATTTTA
>JBDGQV010000107.1:6573-22683 GCA_042218725.1 Halothece sp.
ACCTCAAATTGATTGGGATTCTTTGCTGAGACCGCAATTTCAATACTTTGCAATCCCACTAATCCCTCGCCGGTAGCTTTCAAAGATGCCTCTTTGGCAGTCCAGAATTGAAAAAACATGGCTTCTTGTTGCTGTGACGGCAGAGACGCAAGATAGCTTACCTCGTTTTTCGTAAAAAAGCGTTTTGCAAGGGATAACGCCTGAGGCAGCGAACGAAGACATTCCACATCAATTCCAATCCCGTCACCTGAGTCAGTAAAAGCGTATAGGGCTAAATGATGAGAATGAGAAACATTAAACTGCAAGTTCGGGCAACTATGATTACTGGCTAGCACTGGTTTTCCCCGAGGGAGATAGTCAAACTGAATGGCTTGTGGGGTTAAATCCAGATATTGGCCAAGAAGATGTCGCAGAATGCTGCGCCCTGCAATAAAACGAGTTTGGTCCTGTTTTTTGACAAAGCGGTTCGCCCGTTCCTTTTCTGCCGGATTCAGAACGGACCAATATTGGGATTCAATGTCAGGATCAATATCTAAATTGGCGCGCCAAATTTCAATGTTTCTTCCAAGAAGCAATTTTCAATAAGCAATATTAGCCCTGATCTTTGATTTGATTGGATCTGAAAAAGCCCCCCAGATTCAAACTTGGGGGGTCGGGAGAATCAAAAACAGAAGTTAAAGCAATCTAGACAGTAGCAACTTCCTTGAGTGCTTGTTTCAGCACATCGACCTTATCGGTGCGTTCCCAAGGTAAGTCGAGGTCAGGTCGTCCAAAGTGACCATAGGCTGCTGTATCTTGATAGAAGCGTCCGCCCCGTTGAGAGGGAAGGCGTTGTAAGTCAAAGTCTTGAATAATGCCTGCCGGACGAAGTTCAAAGTTGTTGCGAATTACTTCTAGCAACTTATCTTCATCAACTTTGCCGGTGCCAAAGGTATCCACGAACACGCTGGTGGGACGGGCTACCCCAATGGCATAGCTGAGTTGGACTTCGCATTTTTCTGCTAAACCAGCAGCAACGATGTTTTTCGCCACATAACGGCTAGCATAAGCAGCACTGCGGTCAACTTTTGTTGGATCCTTACCGGAGAACGCACCGCCACCGTGGCGAGAATAACCGCCGTAGGTGTCAACGATAATTTTCCGTCCGGTTAAGCCGGCATCCCCTTGGGGACCGCCAACGACAAACTTGCCTGTGGGATTGACCAGATAGGTGGTATCGTCATCAGGTTTAATGTCGATGTCTTCAAAAATGGGAAGAACAACGTGTTTCCAGAGATCTTGTTTGATTTGGTCGTGGACGGCTTTTTCGTCAGTGCTGCCTGACACTTCCGGATCATGTTGTGTGGAGAGTAAGATGGTATCGATGCGAACCGGCTTACCATTTTCGTAAGCAACGCTGACTTGGCTTTTACCGTCAGGACGCAGATATTGAAGAATCCCTTCTTTGCGAACTTGGGCAAGACGACGGGTCAGCCGGTGAGACAAACTCATAGGCAGCGGCATTAATTCCGGGGTTTCATTGCAAGCAAACCCAAACATTAAGCCTTGGTCGCCAGCGCCAATTTGATCCAGTTCGTCGTCGCTGAGATTGCGGTTTTCTTGAGCGCTGCTAACCCCTTGGGAAATGTCAGGAGATTGTTCGTCTAAAGCAATTAATACAGAACAGCTATCAGCGGAGAAGCCGTTATCGGCATCGGTATAGCCAATTTCTTTAATTTTGTCGCGAACTAAGTTCACAAAGTTGACATTGGTTTTGGAGGTAATTTCTCCTGTTACCAGCACTAAGCCTGTGTTAACGACGACTTCGGCAGCAACACGGCTTTGATCGTCTCCGGTGAGTAATGCGTCGAGAATGCTATCGGAAATTTGGTCGCAAACTTTATCAGGGTGACCTTCTGTTACCGATTCAGAACTAAATATAAATTTACTAGACAAGCTGGTTTTTCCTCCTACTATCTAACGTTTACTGTTTCTGAGCAACCTCTATGGACGGACAACAACTATCGGTTGCCATCATACAGGTTACTGCTTCAACGTGTTCTTTACGTTTTTTAATTCACTCGCTCATAGCTACTATATCAGATTGCGCGTCATGAGTCATATTTTAATCAAAATTTTCTGAGGGGTTTAACTCATCCAGTTGCGCGATCGCGCAGTCAGCCCCTTCTAAATGACTTGTTTTGGCGGTTTTCCAGCAAATGCCAATGGCACCAGCAGCACCGGCTTGTTTTGCCATCTGGATATCGCCGGGAGCATCTCCAACCATTAATGCCTTGGAGGGGGGCACCCCCAACTGCTCGCAAGTTTGTAAAAAGAATTGGGGATCCGGTTTGGTTAAGCCTGCTGAAGTTACCCCTTGTGCCAACTGGATATAGGGAGAAAGTTCATGACGCTGAATAAACTCTTCCACCCCAGCTTGGGTATCTGCGGAGAGAATCGCTAATTTGAGCCCAGCTTGAGCAAACGTTTGCAACTGTTCTAAACATCCGGTAAATAAAGGAGAGGTGTCGGCATTGGCCGTAAAATGCTCGTCTGCTTCAGTAAAGGCCGCCTGCGCGATCGCGATCGCTTCTAACCACCCTCGGCCTGTCTCTGCTACATAAGCAGCAGCTGCAATTTCATTTTCATAACGACTGCCCACAGCCATCAGCCCCACGGGATTCAAACTGTCTTGTTCAATACCAAAGGCCATCAGTAGCGGGTCGCCAACACCAGGAATTTTTGCATCCAGCAAACGCGCCCGTTTTTGCCCTAACTCCCGCAAAAACTGTTCTGAATCTGCTAATGTCCCGTCTTTATCAAAAATGATGGCCTCAATGCCATTAAACTGATGCTGTTGACAATCAAGATTAACCAAAAGACTACCTCAATAACTGATTAGATGAGTTGCTAAATGCTAGATAGAAAACGCAGCTGTTCGCTCATTTTATAATTTTCCAAAAAAAAAGAGGGCGAACCCTCCTTTTTTAATTCTGTCATTGATTTAACCTACTCATTGGTGGCAGAGACAATTTCTTCTTCTTCTGTTTCTGAAGAAGATTCATTTTCTTCAGTACTGGTTGCCTCTACGGTTTCTTCACTCACCGCGGCTTGTTCTTCTGCCATGTCTTCGGCACCGGTTGCTTCTGCTGTTTCTTCCGTAACGGTTTCAGCTTCAGCAGTGACAGTTTCAGCTTCCCCTGACTCAGCAGTTGCAGTTTCTTCGGTACTTTCTGAGCTTTCTTCTTCGCCAGGACGTTGACCAATGGGTCCAAACTCTTCATTGAGCTGGGCTTCAATATCTTCACTAGCCAACCCTTGGGTTTGCAACTGCAACTTCCGACGGAAGCGTTGCGCCATGCGGTCTGCTTGGTCAACTACCAATTGACGATTATTCAGCATGGCCCCGGCAATGGGCTCTAACTGTTTGGTAGACAGCGAAATTCGTCCCCGTTCTGCATCTAAATCAATGATCATCACTTTCAGTTCATCATTGATATCAAAGACGCTGCTGGGGGTATCAATGTGGTCATGAGAAATTTCCGAAATGTGGAGCAAACCGCTAACCCCACCGATATCAATAAAGGCACCGTAGGGCTTAATGCCGCGAACTGAGCCAATGACAACTTCTCCTACTTTCAAGCCGCTCATCTTCCGTTCGACTAAGGCCCGGCGGTGGCTAAGAACCAAACGATTGCGTTCTTCATCCACCTCTAAGAATTTCAGGGGCAGTTCTTGGGCCACTAAATCTTCTTTGGGTTGACGCGTGCTGATGTGAGATCCGGGAATAAATCCTCTGAGTCCTTCAATGCGGACTAAAGCGCCCCCGCGGTTTGTAGCAAACACCCCAGAGCGTACCGTGGCATCTTCGGCTTGCAGTTGACGAACCCGTTCCCAGGCCCGCATGTATTCAATGCGTCGAATGGAAAGGGTTAATTGGCCATCCTCATTCTCGTCAGTCAGAATGAAAAATTCTCTTGTTTCATCTGGTTGGAGAACTTCGCTTGGCTCCTCCACACGATTAATCGACATTTCTTGAATGGGGATATAGGCAGCGGTTTTTGCCCCAATGTCAATCAATGCGCCCCTGGGTTCGACGCTAAAAACCACCCCTGGAACGATATCACCGGGGTTGAAATGATAATCGTATTCGTCTAGGAGGGCAGCAAAATCCTCGTGAGTAAAACCAATTTCTCGATTCGATGTTGCGTTCTGACTGACCATGTGTGTTTCGGTTCCTATGTTTTGATCTCCGTTTTGTTGATAATTGTTCCTCAAATCAGATGTACACTTCAGTTTACTGAGTAAAAATATGGTACAAGCACCTTATTATAACTGATTTTTATTTTATTTTAATTGATCAATCTTGATATTGAAAAATCCGAGCCGGACTGCCATTCCTTTTCTGTGAAAGGAACAGCAGAACAATGGCTCAGGTTTTGTATTAAACTTAACAATCCCAATTATTTATTAATGCGGGGAGGTTCACGAAATGCGACGGCGAAAAACAAAGTCGCGATCGCGCAAGCCAAAATCAGAATATATGCAACAGCTTCCATAATATTAAAATTTCTTGATCCCTTCACCTAACAGTTTATCAGCAAAAACAAACATTAGGAGAGGGGAGCTTCAAACAACTCCACTCTCCTAGTTCTAGATTGGCTCTAACTAAGCCAAATTAAGCGCGATTGGGGTTGCGAGTGGTTTCGTCCCCCACTTTTTGGAAAGCACCCCATTCCACTTGTTCATCCAAGTCAGCCTCAATACCGGCGAAGACATCGCGATAGAGGGTACGAGAGCCATGCCAGATATGGCCAAAGAAGAACAAGAGAGCAAACACAGCGTGACCGAAGGTAAACCAACCGCGAGGACTGGTACGGAATACCCCGTCCGAATCAAGGGTTTCTTTATCAAACTCAAAGACTTCTCCCAATTGCGCTTTCCGCGCGTATTGCTTAACTTTATAGGGATTTTCAAAGGTTTGACCGTCTAAAGCACCGCCATAGAAGCTGACGGTAACCCCCATTTGCTCAATGCTGTATTTGGATTCAGCGCGACGGAAGGGAATATCCGCCCGAACTACGCCATTTTCGTCTTCCAAGACAACGGGGAAGGTTTCAAAGAAGTTGGGAATCCGACGAACAGTAAGTTCGCGGCCTTCTGCATCCTTAAATACGGGATGGCCTAACCAAGCTTGAGCAATGCCATCTCCTTGGTTCATGGGACCAACGCGGAATAAACCGCCTTTGGAGGGGTTATTGCCAACGTAGTCGTAGAACGCCAGTTTTTCCGGAATTTGCGACCAGGCTTCGGAACGGCTATAGCCTTGCGCCATGTAGTTATCAACGCGACGCTCAATTTCTTCTTGGAAATAGCCTTGGTCCCACTGATAACGGGTAGGGCCAAATAGTTCAATGGGGGTGGTGGCGCTGCCATACCACATGGTTCCGGCCACGACGAATGCCGCAAAGAAGACGGCTGCAATACTGCTGGAAAGAACCGTTTCAATGTTCCCCATCCGCAAGGCTCGGTAAAGTCGTTGCGGCGGCCGTACTGCCAAGTGGAAAATTCCAGCAATAATGCCGACAATACCGGCAGCAATGTGGTGAGCCACAACCCCACCGGGATTAAATGGGTTAAAGCCTTGCGGTCCCCATTCTGGGGCCACTGGTTCCACATGCCCCGTCAAGCCGTAGGGGTCTGATACCCACATTCCTGGGCCAAATAAGCCCGTGAGGTGGAACGCACCAAAGCCAAAGCAGAGTAGACCGGCTAAGAATAAGTGAATGCCAAACATTTTGGGCAAATCAAGAGCAGGCTCGCCGGTGCGGGGATCATAGAATAAGTCTAAATCCCAATAGACCCAGTGCCAGCAAGCAGCTAAAAAGAGCAATCCTGAGAGGATAATGTGCGCGATCGCGACACCTTCAAACGACCAGATACCTGGATCAACTGCCGTTTCGCCGGTAACACTCCAACCGCCCCAAGATTCAGTGACTCCCAAGCGAGCCATAAAGGGCAACACAAACATGCCTTGCCGCCACATGGGGTTTAAGACTGGATCGCTGGGATCGAACGTCGCTAATTCAAATAACGCCATTGATCCCGCCCAGCCTGCAACTAGCGCGGTGTGCATTAAATGCACAGAAATCAATCGTCCTGGATCATTTAAAACAACCGTGTGAACTCGATACCAAGGTAGTCCCATAGACTACGCTCCTCCTTAATAAATGAGAGCCAACGTTTACAAAAATTTTACTTCTTTATTCTTTATAACGAACTTGCTCCTTTGATGGGAAAGTGATTTTAAATCTACGCTTAGCAACTTCCGAAAAGAATCTCGGAGAATTGCTTACGCGTCTCCCTTTCTATATAACAAGCTGTGAATGGAACTAGCGACTCACCCTGCGGTTATTGTCGTTGTTTTTGTTTAGCCGGGCGACCTGACTAAACCCGCCATTCTCGGTTAACTGAGGATTGACCCAGCCAAGTTCCTAGATGGTTTCCCCCTAGGAAAAAAGGTCGTACTTCTCACAGAAGAAGTCGTGCTCAATTTCAATTAAAACAGAACCTGTCTGGCTTTCCTAGGGACAAACCTGTGGAGGCTGTCATCGAATCCGCCAGACTAACCGTTAGAACAGGCACCTTCTGTATCAAAAGGCGTCATCTCTAACTTTGTTCAAAAAACTGAAGATTATCTTAAAAAGTGTAACTTTTGTTAGAGGAATATTGCAATTCCTGTGTTTCCCGACGTCAGACAATGAGTTGCCAAAATAGAACAGTTAACGCCAATATCGCTAAATGTTGCGGTAAAAGCGACCAAAACGAACGACGAAGAATTTTTTGCGTCAAAATGACCGATAAAGAACTGCCAACAAACAAGGTTACCCCTTGTAAAAATTGGAGGACTGCCGGATGAGCCACGGCAATGGGCAGTCCTTCTGCGCTAAAGCCAAACGTTGCAAATGCCACGGGAATGAGACGTCCCCCTTCCCCTAAACCTAAATCTAGATAATGAGCTAAGTTTCCGACTAAAACCAGGGGTAAATAACCGTAAGCACTTTCCACAAAGGGACGCGGTCTAATATGAAGCCCTTTGGGATTAATCCAGGTTTGGAACTGATGGAGCAACCCCATGGTCACTTGGGCAAATAGAGGCAACAAAGCGGGTAAACTTAATAGAGCCACGGCAACCGTTCCATGGACCCAGAAGTTGTCTAAGTTCCAATTCAGCCCCAAATGGCTTTGAATTTCCGGGAGACGGTGTAAAAAGACTAAATCTAATAACAGGAGCAATAACGCCACTTCATAGGAGCGCGGTTTATGGGTGGTCCATAACTCAATACCGGGGGGCCGTAAATTCACTTCCACTGAACGATGGGGACAGGCTTTTAGGCAAGTCATGCACAGCACACAGTCCCGGTTATCTTCCAGTTGTGCCGGGTGCGAATAGAGGGGACAACCCCAAGTTTCTTGACCTTCACCTTTTTCCGGGCCTCCCTTATAACATTGGTAGGTGGTGCATTCTGCTGAACACGTTCCTTGTTGCGCTCGCAACTCCGTCATTGACAGTTTGGCGAACATGCCGTTCATGCCGCCAATGGGACAGAGATAACGGCACCAGAACCGACGTTCAAAGAGCAACGAAAAGATAATGGCGCCAGCGGTAATCAGAAGCAGCAAGCAGGCGGACAAGTAAGCGGTATTTTGCAAATTCCAGAGTTCTTCCCACAGTAAAATGAGGGCAAATAACCCGAATAAAAACCAACCGCCCCAGCGTTCCGCCGATTGACGCGGCCAACGTTTTAGTTCTCGGGGGAATAACCAGAGAGAAATTTTCTGCACTAATTCCCCGTAAATCATAAAGGGACAGACAGCGCACCATAAGCGTCCTACGAACGGGAAAGCAATGAGTACCCCCGGCCACCACCAGGCCCAGAATAGATTGAGACCAAAGTTTTCCGAGCGGGTTTGCGGGCCTAGAAATAAAATAGCGACCACAAAGGTAAACGCGGGCAAGACAAACCAGTAATTGAAGCGGTCTGGCCACCAAGGGCTGCGGAGAAACCGACGGAACCGGGGGGAAATGTTTAATAAGTTTAAGCGCAGTTGTTTTTTCTTGCTTTGGGAGGGCCAGAGAATTTCTTCCGTGAGGGCTTGTCCTTCCGGCAATTGCACGATCGCGCGCCGGATGAGACTTTCTAATTCTGTGAGATTATTGGGGAAATCGTAGGCTTGTAAGCGACGAATGGCTTCTGAGGTTACTTGCGGTTTTGGCAACCCTTTACTGCGACAGGTTAAACTGATGTAATACTTAACTTGGTCTTCTAAGTCGCCTTTGCGCACCCGCAAGGGGGGAACTTTAATCCGTTCTTCCACCACCGAATCCAATTCGGGAACGGTTTTTTCCGAAATCAGAATGATTCGGGCTTGACAGGTTTTTGGTTGCGGTGGCGGTTCATCGGCGCGGGGGACTGGGGTATAGGTGTTATTTTTAAGGAGTTGCGCGATCGCGGGCCGCAATTCTTCATCCAGTTCTTGGACGTTATTTAAAACTAATGTCCCCTCTCCTAACGCCTCGATTAACCCGAATTTGCCGTTGGCACGGCCAAATAATTCGGCACCGCTAGCTTGTAGGGTACTGCAATCGATTTTAATAATCGGTTCTCGTCGCCAGGAGGAACCAAAATGAATCAGGGCGGCCGCGTTATCTTTGCCTAAGCCGGGTTCACCAAAAATCAAGACCGATTTGCGGTTGTCTGAGGCTTGTTTGATTTGTTGCCGCAACCGCACTGCATAACGGCTTCTGCCAACAATCCCTCGTCTCGCTTTCGTTACTAAGTAGGGACGTAAAATATAAGCACGTTCTTGTTCAAAATCTAATTGTGAGGAAACGAGCGCTAATTCTTCCGCTAACTGTTGGGAAAATACTTGTGTAATTTCGGGATATTTTGCAATTAAAGCCCGCATTTTTTCACTATTGAGAAACCAAAACCGACACTCGCTTTGGGTAATGACTGTTTCCCGCGTCGGCTGATTAAGAATTAGCGATTGCAGATTAATAATACTGCCGGGAAGTAAACTTAAATTCGGCGATAACTTTCCAGCAGTTTTGGTTGTCAATTTTGGCGAGGGTTGACTTTCAATTTGTCCTGATTGGAGAATGTAAATGCCTAACGGTTGCGTTTCTGCTTTGACTAAAACTTGGTCAGGACCAGCGATTCGTTCCTCCAATAGAGGCGCGATCGCGCTCAGCACATTTTCCGGTAAAACCGTCAATGGGGTCCTTTCTTGCAACCAAGTTACTAATTGGGGAACATCCATCTCCTTCCCTCCGTATTCGTTTTAATTCATATTTTAAAGTGACTTTTTCAAACTAGGGATTAAGTTTTATGATAGAACCAATGAATTTTTTAGTCCCCCTGGGGTTACTCGGTTTAATTATTTTAGCAGCAATTTTTTTTGCATCTCGCTCTCGCTAAATCGGTTATTTCTTCATTAATTACTTATCTATTCATGATTGCAATAAAATCAATTTTATTGGTAATCAATTAAATTGTTATTCAATTAAAACTGGGAATATTCTGAGTTGTTTTTTAAAATTGAGAATTAATTATCTGATCCTGATTGGTCACCTTTTCACAGGAAGCAGTTGCGACACCGCTGGTTAAAACTGCGTTATAGTGGGAACGCGCAACTATTGGGGAATGATCCCGCAATGAAAACTTCTGCGTGAAGGGGGTCGAGTCCCCATCATGAAATAATGAAAAATTATTGAGTTTTAGAATCAACTGTGATTGCCCACGAATTACTCCAGCGTTACCACTCTCTGATTGAGGATCCCCAAGCATTTGTCAAGTGCATGGAACAACCGCCTCCCACTTGTATTTGGGCGAATCCCGAGAAAGCCAGCCCAGAAGCAGTGGCCAAATTTCTGCAATCGCAGGGCGTTTCTTTTGAACCTTTGTCTTGGTATCCTCATGCCTTCCGGATTCCCAATTGGCAAAAACCAGGGTCCACCCTTGCCTTTGCCACAGGATGGTATAATATTCAAGAAGAAATTTCCTTAACTGCCGTCAATGCCCTAAATCCACAATTAGGCGATCGCGTTCTGGATTTATGTGCAGCCCCTGGCGGGAAAACGGCTCAAATTGCAACCCAGTTGCGGGGAACGGGCATGGTGGTGGCCAATGAAGTGCAAGTGCCTCGCCTTTCTAGTTTGCGGGCGATGCTGGATCGCTTAGGGATTTTAAATGTCGTCGCCACCAATTACGATGGTCGCGTCATCCCACTTTCCAATCATTCCTTTGATCGCGTTCTGGTGGATGCTCCTTGTTCCGGGGAAGGGTCCCTTCGTAAAACGAAAACGAGTTGGAACCAAAAATATCCCGATTACAGTTCCCGAATTGCCAAAACCCAACAAAAATTGCTGGATCGCGCCTTGCAACTGGTGAAACCGGGAGGCACGGTGGTCTATAGTACCTGTACCTTTGCTCCAGAAGAAAACGAAGCGGTCATTGATGCCGTTTTAGGCGATCGCGGTTGGCTAGAATCGGCAAAAATTCCTGAAATTCAGGGGATGGACGGGTTGCGCCAATGGGAAGGCCATGCCTTTCGAGAAGATTTGGCCCATGCCCAACGCTATTTTCCCCATTTTAATAATACCGGCGGCTTTTTTGTCGCCCGCATCCGTCGCAGTGACGCCAGGTTAAAACTCTCAGCAGAGAAAAATCAACACACGTCACCGCACCCTGCCCCTCAACGATTGCCAGAGTCAGAGGTTTTTCAGTGGTTTTGCCATCGCTTCGGAATTGATTCGAAAGTGTTTGCCCATTGCCAACTTTGGGCGAAGGGGAAGGATAAACTTTGGTTGACCAATGCCAGTTGTGAACCGCCTCCCCGTGTCTTTATCCAAACGTTGGGAATGCCTGTGCTTCGGGTGGAGTATAAACCTACCACCTATGCCCTGCAACGGTTTGGTCCCAATATAACGCGCAACGCGATCGCGCTAGAAGATTTTGATGCTGTGCAACAGTTTTTGCTGGGAAAATCGCAACCGTTAACCGCTTCGGTGGAACCGGGCTATGTTCATGTTCGCTATGGGGAGTATCATTTGGGTTGTGGGTTGTATAAATCTGGATTGTTGCGGTCGCAAATGCCCAAAAGTATCCGGACAATGGTAGGGCTTGTTACTGCTGAAGAAAGTTGATAGAAGCGCGATCGCGTATTAATTTCCCCTAAACTAGGCTTAAAATTGAGGCAAGAGTGAGCTGTTTCAGTCAGAAGTGCTTAGGTTATGACAATTTATGATTGGTTGGTAATTGGGGGCGGCATTACCGGGGCAGCGTTAGCTTACGAATTGCAAGCCCAAGGCAACAAGGTTTTATTATTAGAACCCAATGCTAATCTGAACAATGCCACGCGTTATAGTTATGGAGGACTTCCTTTTTGGGCAGGAACGTCTCCAGAGACAAAACAACTTTGTGCCGAGGGAATGACCATCCATCGTCAACTCCCAGAAATTCTGGATGGGGATACCGAATTTCAAGAAATCAATCTCTTATTAACGATTCGAAGCGATGAATCGCCTGAAACTAGTTTAGAGCAATATCAAGACTGTGAAATTCCGCCCCAAGTATTGAGCGTTGATGAGACTTGTGAATTAGAACCGTTATTAAATCCTAGCGCGATCGCGGGGGCCATTTATTTTCCCCACGGTCATATTAACCCCGTCAAAACCAACGAAGCTTATCTCAAAACCTTTACCCGTCTCGGCGGCACAATTATCCATGAATCAGCGAATTCTTTTCAGTTCAATCAAGAAACAGTCGTCGGCGTCAAAACCGATGAAAATACTTATCATGCTGACAAAACAGTGGTTTGTGCGGGGGGATTGACTCGTCATTTATTAAAACAAGTAGGAATGACCGTTCCCGTTTATTTTACTCACGCAGAATTGCTAGAAACACCGCCCCTTGATTTAAAATTAAATAGCTTGATTATGCCTGCCAATGACCAACGGTTGCGCTTAGAAGCGGCAGCAACGGCACCGGAAAAAGAAGCTTTGTGGGATCAACCGGGAAAAGATCTTGGATCAGCCGTTCTTGATCCAGGGGCAATTCAGTTTCGCGATGGGCATTTGTGTATCGGTCAAATTAGCCGTACTTTTACTGATCCCAATCCTAACGTTGATGCAAGCGCCAGTGAATCTTGGTTGCGTGAAGAAATTGGAAGCTTATTGCCAGCATTAAAAGATGTTCCTGCCCAATGGCACAGTTGTTTAATTGCCTTTAGTCCCAATCGGGAATCAACAGTTGGTAAACTAGAGAATTATGATGGGATTTATGTGTTTTCCGGGTTTACTAGTACGCTATTATTTGCTCCTCCGTTAGCCAGACGATTCGCGCGATCGGTTAATTAAATATTATTGCTGCAAAATTAAAATTTTAGCCAAGACACTGATTTTTTGAGGATTTGTGATCATAAAGATTTTAATAGATCGGGATTTCGAGAGTCATGATACTCTTGATTCACATAACTATTAGTGGCAAAATCTAGCTGTAGAAACAAGCGAGGCTGTTTTTGGGGAATTGCTCCCCGATGAAAACAAAATACATCTTCAATAAAGCCAGATCCAGCTTTTCCAATTAAAGGATGAAACTTTTCTATACCATAGAATTCAACCAGTTTTTGTTCCGGATAAATCCGGCTAAACAAGTTAACAATGCTAGAGAGGGGCTTTCTTTTGTGACTCCCGCAGATGCAAATATGGGGACCGCTTTCTAAAGTAACATCACTCAGATAAAAGCAAAATCTGAGACTATTATAATCTTCTAGATCATAATGGAATTGACTGAATTCATAGGGCTTTAAATTATCCATCAACGGAAAAGTCCAATAGAGACTTGCTCCAGTATATTTTGCTTGCGGTCCTATATATTGAGTTGCTATCTCCCATAATTTGGGATCCTTAGCTAGTTTTGAAATACCATCGCAGGAAGTACTAATATTAAAATACCGGGCGACGTAACAGAAATGACCATAAAGTTCGTCTACTTTACTTTTATCCCCTATCTTGAATCCTTTATTGATTTTTCCATTAGCAAAGCAATCATGAGCGTAGACATAGTCCAGAATATTTTCTAAAATCGGTTCTGGAAGTGAAATTCCATCAAAAATACCATCTTTTTTTAGGGTATTAATAATGCTGCTTGTATCTAAATGAGTAAATAGTGACTCTGAGTGATGAATTGGTATTTTATTGCCTTGCCAAATCAACTTAGAAAGAAAAACATAACTCCAGCGTATCCATCGGAATCTTGCCAATAAAAATACTAATAAATATCTTGGATTTCCTGTTATTTTTTTGTAGAAATAACGAATTTTCTTAGAAGGAAAAAGTTTATCTGGATTAAAAAGTAATATATTTTTCATAATTTAATTAATAAATAAAGTGAAATTGATCCAAAAAAAGTCCCTTCGGCTACAGTCTTTATTTTTTATATTTTTTGTGGTGATCTGCAATAACTTTCTTGCCATTGCAAACCAATGAGAGCAGCAACAGAAAGCATATACCCCGGCTCTTCCATTTGAGACATAATCAGACCAAAGAAAAAGACAGTAAGTAATAAAAATTTAGAAAAGTCTTCTAAACAAATAAACAAATATGATGCCAAACTAACCAAGCCAAATACAGATAAGCAGCTAATCCCAAAAGTCCTAAATCACCCCAAATTCCAGCCCAACCAAATAGAGGAGAAAAGAGA
This sequence comes from Halothece sp., assembly GCA_042218725.1. Lineage (GTDB taxonomy): Bacteria > Cyanobacteriota > Cyanobacteriia > Cyanobacteriales > Rubidibacteraceae > Halothece. Next base: position 20,319 of record JBDGQV010000107.1, read on the forward strand.
CTGGAGCGACTTGCAATATAAAAAGAACCTGCTTCTCTCCAAACATCAGAACTAGCCTGATGTATCGTTACTCCTAGTGGATCTAACAATGATTGATATTGATAAACTATCCATCCTCCCAAGCGACTGACAGTGTGGCCAGGACCTAATCCCAACCAAAAATTGAGAGGAGATTCATAATGCAGAGGAATCACCCGAAAGGCAGTTGTTTTGACTAATGTCGCTTGACCATTTGGGCCATAGAGTTCTGGATTAGCCCAAGTTTTATAAGCACCAAAAGCAGGAAGATTATTCACACACCAAAGAAATGTATAGCCAAAAATGGTACCGCCCGTTAAATACTTAATTAACAGTACTACATCTTTTAAATTCAGTAGAAATAAAACAATTCCTGCAATGATAAAAACTAACAAGACTTGTTTAGCATCAGCGAGAATAATATGACCAAATCCAGCGCCAGCAATTAAAATTCTTAACCAAAAAGGTAAAAACTTGGCAGCTAAGAGACAATAAATAGCAAAGGTTAAAGAAACAGAGCCACCCACAACATGACCGGATCCGGATAAAAAGAAAACACCTTGAATGCGGTCAGGGGGAGCTAATCCAAGATGTCCCCAAGTATCAACTTGGAGAAGATATTTTTGAATATAAACCAGTAAAAGGTGAAATCCGAAAAAATAAAATAACCATTGTCGCAACTTCTTGAAAGCATCTTTTGCAAGAGGCAAACTAACCATCGCCAATAACAAAATAAAGGGTTCTGTTAATAATAAATAGCTTAAAAACGCGTTAATTAATCCTGCTTCATTATAAAAAGCACTTGCAACAACAATAATGGCGAAAATTAGCAGTCCAGTTAGTAAACGTCCGACAATAGCGACCTGTTCTCGACTATGATTGCGACTGGTTAAAAGGACGACACAACAAGTAATCGGAATAATGAAAAAGTGAACAAAGTTGATGGGAGAAGGAAAGCCAATTGCTTCTAAGCAACGAGGAAACAAAGCACTTCCAAATGCAAGCAGGATTAGAGTAGAATTTTGAATATATCCTGCTTCTTTTTTGCGCTTAGATTTTATATTATGGGCTAGCATTACCGAATTATTTGAGTCTAATAATTTTTTGATAGAGGGTATTTGCCTTCAGTTTTAAAGATTCAAGCCTGGGTTCTTTTAAACGCTGACGTAATAACGTTTTGACTTCATGTCGTTCTTTGGAAGGGCGGGCAACAATTTTATTCGAAATCTCCCCATTTCCAGATTCTCGATAAAAGCTATCAATAATTTCAAAACACTGATTGACATTTTCTTCAGTATGAAAAAAATCTTGAAAATGGGTTTCAAACGTTTGATTAACTTCTTTGATAATTACTCCAAAATCATTGATTACTGTATCGAAATTCGCAATGACAAAATAATGGCAATAGGGTAAAATGGCTTCATGAAAGCGAATGTATCCTTTCAGCGCTTGCTCTAAAGTTAGATGGGAACGATGAATGACCCAAGATAAGACAGCATCTTCCGGTTCACGAATTAATAGAATTGCCGGAATGTTCATTTTTACAGCAGTAATGAGTTGAGTGGATGCATGCAAACGATAGGCAATTTTTACGGGTCTATTTTGAGCTAGCCTAAACGCAACATAAGCAAAGGTATTACCAGAACGAGGATAGCCTTCAATCACAATTTCCGTATCTTTTTCAATTGCGCCCCATTTGATGTTATTGCCTGATGCTTCCCCAATTGTTGCTTCAGGATGTAAATATTGTTGCTGTAATCGTTTTATCCATAAATAAGGGATAGGATAGCGAGTCAAATAAGTACGCAAGTTATAGTGAATTCTTAATAAAGCAGGAGAGGGTTTCATGGTACCGATTAACTAATCAATTGATTAGAATTGAGTAAATGGATTGGTTTTGTCGAAAAGCGCTTTAAATGCATTGCTAAGCGTAGGGCAATCGCAATAATTGTTAAAGTGGGATTAGCATAACTAGAGGTGGGGAAGACAGAACTGCTGGCAATATAAAGATTATGAATCCCATGTACTTTGCAATTTTTATCAACCACCCCCTGATGGGGACTATCTGCCATTCTTGTGGTACCAATGTGATGACTGCCAACTCCCAAATTTTGTTTTATTAAATCAGGCATTTCCATGGGATTAAATTGGAGTCTTCCAGCTTTTGTTGTTTCTAAAGTTTTCGCAATTAATTCATAACAGCGAATGACATTTTGCAAATCTCTATCTGTATAACGCCAGTCAACTCGAAGACGATTTAAACCAAACGCATCAACTTCATTACCCAACATGACTCTGCTGTTATAGTTGGGAGACTGTTCCGCATCAAAATGTAAAGTATAAGTAT
>JBDGQV010000108.1:0-11560 GCA_042218725.1 Halothece sp.
ATGCCCAAAGAAAAGGGAAGCTCTAACTTCAGCGAAGCGAGTTAGAGCAGTTCACTCCCGACCGTTATGCCCAAAATTACGGTATTGTTTTCACCGCTTACGGCGCTGGGGCATTGCTAGGAACGTTAATCACCGGACGAATTCGCGATTGGTTCGGTTCTTATACCTACGCCTTTTATCCCATGGCAGTGCTGGCGATTCTCGGAATTGTCACGGCGCTAGTGTTCATGAAGCGCGATGCTTCAGCACAAGCGTCCTTAGACACTGCCGAGTGACTCCCAGTCTTGACTCTGCCCAAGATCTTGTGGGTTCTAAGTTATCGGAATCAAGCAGCTCTTGGGCAATATAGAGGGGAACATAATGTTTTTTCAGCCAGTCCCAATCCCCAAGGTAAAGGCAATTAATCAGCGCTGTGGCATCAAGCATAATTCCGTCATAGTTGCCAGATACTTCCGGCGACGGCATAAACCTTCATGGGAGTTTTCCAAGCATCGTGCCTTTTTATTATGCAGGGGGCTATTCCACAGATACGACGGAAACCGCTTCTCCCTTTTCATCAAAATCAACCACTGCCAACTCAGTATCTTCGTTAGCTAACAGAAAATGATTTCCGTAACTCGTGCAAAATTTTGGATCAGGCTCTTGGTAGATGAGATTGTTTTGTTCGCAGTAATCAGAGTAGGCTTGAATTGCTTTATTGATTTCCATAATCATTCTTAATTTAACTAAAAAATTCTAACTTAAAACATTAAAAGGACAAATCAATTCTCCTAACGCGATCGCGCCTTGGTTCCCTGAGCTGAACTCAATTGCCTTGGTTATGCCCCAACTTTAGCTAAACCATTTGTTTGGAATTTCAAGGGGTTTGAACAAGCTAAATGTTTGTTAGTATAGTACTCTGATGCAACAACCACCTATTATTGATTTTTAGAGTGTTGGCGATACAACCATCCCCTCAGCAAGGCTAAAGCAAACATTCCTAATAGCGCCAAGCCCAGTAGCCATTTTCCGCCGGTAAAGATTCCCGCCCCCAAAGCCACAATGGGAGGGGTGGAGACGGCAACCCCAAGCAGTAAGGCGGGCAGAAACTGACGCCACCGCATTTTCGTCAACCCCACCGCATAGCAGACAAAATCAAATAGTCCTGTCATCAAAAAGCCCGCTACGAGGAAAGGATTGGTTTCGAGATAGTTGGAGGAAAAAGAATCCACTTTCCCCATAAACCGTTGACCCACTAACCGTTGGACAAGTCCGCGACCGTAGCGTTTGGCAAGATAGAAATTCAGGGAACAGGCGACTAAATCCGCGATCGCGATGACAGCGATCCCTTGCCAAAAGCCAAACACAGTCCCCGCTAAAACCGAATAAGCGGTGCTGGGAATGGCGGGAATCGCAATACTCACTGAACGCAGTAACCAGAGGGCAAAGGGGGCGAAAATGCCCAACTCCTTCACCTGAGCACGGATTTGTTCAATCCCGATTTGCTGGACTAGGGCAATTCCCGAAACCAGGATCATTCCCAAAGCAAATAACCCCAAAAAATCAAGCCATCTCCGACGTTGAGGCGAGGATTGGGTTTCTTGTTCAGGAGGTTGATCAGCCATATCTCTGAATCAAAGTAAGAGTTGATGATACTTCTGCTTGCCATCAAACTTAACATTGCACAACGCGCGATTGCGCTCATATTTCGCCGGCATTGAGCAAACGATACTGACTTTGATCTAGCGCGATCATTTTTTCTTATTAAAAAACGCTTTCGGAAAGTTTGCTCAAAACTGATTTACTCTCCAAAAGCGTTGGTTATTACTTGGATCCTAAGTACTTAGAAACGTTGGTTTTTGCGACCGCCGCCAGAAGATGGACCTTTGTTTTCACGAGGGCGAGCCGTATTAACTTTCAGTTGCCGACCCATCCATTCTGCACCGTCCAGCTCTGAAATCGCGTTGGATTCTTCACTTTCCGATGCCATTTCAACAAATCCAAACCCTCTCATGCGACCGGTTTCTCGGTCAGTGGGCAAATGAACTCGCTTGACTGTACCATAATCTGCAAAAACTTCACTCAAGTCGTCTTGAGTAACTGAATAGTCGAGATTACCAATATAAATTGACATTAATTAAAATTCTCCTCAATCAGGAATTGTGTCGTGAGGCAAGATTTCGGAGGGGGTCTGTCAATACGAAGCTGGAAAAACTATTAATACTGAAACCAAACGCAGTCACCGATCTTTATTCTCATAAGTTAAGTATAGCAGTAATTATTGGAATCAACAAGCAATTCTATTTTGGTTGGGATATGGATTTTCTAACTTCAGGAAGGCAGAGTGTCAAGACTGCTGATTGTTAGACATCGTTCCTGTAAAATTCATATCCGCTTGCAATTCCGGATGTTCCTGTTCCCGTTGGGCTAACTCTTCCCGAGTAAATACTTTCGATTCATCAAACCCAAGGTCAATATTGGTCTGTAACCCTTTATATTTGACTCGACTGAGATTGTAGAAGCGTTTGTTAAGCGTAGTTTTCGCAAAGGCTTTCAAGCAACCGAGTAAATATCTCCGTTTGAAGGGATCACGGGTGAACCAGTATTCGATGGTCTTCCGCATATAAAATCGGGCATAGTTCCGTAATACGCCTTTCAAAACCTCTTCCCGTGCCATATTGTCCGGTTTCATAATTGGGGTGACAAAATTATATTGGGAATAGTCGCGCACTTCCACGCGATCGCCGAGGTCTTGGAATAAATCGGAAAACGGCCAAGGGGTAAACATATTCCAGTTCACCATGTCGGGTTTCCAATCTAAGGCCATGCGATAGGTTTCTTCGATGGTTTCTGGGGTTTCGTTTTCCAATCCCATAATAAACTGGGCTTCAGCAACAATCCCGTTTTTCTTCAGTAGCTGTATCGCCTGTTTGTTGTCTTCGATGGTGGTTTCTTTGCGGAAGAGATTGAGGTTTAATTGTGCTGCTGCTTCGGTTCCCAGAGAAACGTGAACTAACCCTGCTTTGCGGTATAAAGGTAACAGTTCTTCGTCTCGTAAAACGTCGGTAACACGGGTGTTAATTCCCCAATAGACATCTAAATTGCGTTCAATTAGTTCTTCGCACAGGGCGATAAAGCGAGAACGGTTAATGGTGGGTTCTTCATCGGCGAGAATAAAGAAACCAACGTTGTACTCTTTGACAAGGGTTTCGATTTCATCCACAAATTTCTTGGGAGTGCGCGATCGGTATTTCCGCCAGAACCGCCACTGGCAACAGAAGCGACACCGAAACGGACAACCTCTGGCATAGTTGGGAACCGCAACCCGGACATTAAGCGGCGTGTAAATGTAATGTTCCCACTCTAAAAGACTCCAGTCGGGACTAAGGGTATCTAAGTTTTTAATGGGAGGATGGGCGGGTGTGGCAACCACTTCCCCATTGTCTAAGAAGGCAATCCCTTGGATTTCTGCGCGATCGCGTCGATCAGTGCCATTTTCAATTGCTTTGAGCAGATTAACGGTAACTTCTTCTCCTTCTCCCCGAATAATATAATCCACCCACGGCGCTTCATTGAGGACTTCGGCATACATATATGTGGGATGAATTCCGCCCATTACCGTAACGACATTGGGGCAAACTTCTTTTGCAATTTTCAGCGTGGTTTCCGACTGATAAATCATCGGAGTAATCGCCGTTGCTAAAACCACATCGGGCTGATTGGTTTCGATCATTTGCGCCAAGACTTCATCGGGGATGTTCTTACTCATCGCATCCACAAATCGCACATTGGTAAAGCCCGCTTGCTTCAGGGCACCACCGACATAAGGAACCCAACTCGGGGGCCAATTTCCGGCAATTTCCGCGCCACCGGAGTGGTAATTGGGCTGAATCATCAAAATGCGCATTCTATTCCTCCTTGCGTCTCATCGCATCAGATGGTTTGATGAAATTGCGCAGGTCATCTTGCGTTGAGACTAAATGAATTATATTTATCTATATAACTATAAAGTAAACTTAAAAATCAGGAGTGTCAATCTTCTTACCCTCAAATTGTTACGTTCCTTAAAAAAGGAGTGACATAGTAGAGTTTAGAGGCTTACGGGGTGACAAACATTCTGACTGGAATAAACAAATTTTCCGCCAGCTTTTTGATTAATTGCCTATAAAGTTTATTAAGCGGAAAAGCGATTGTTACGAAGCAATACTGAATTAGAAATTCACTGCCAGAGACGATCGCGCCTTGAGTCTGTTTTTCGAATTCGCCAACAGTGTCACACCATCATGAAACGAGTTAGCGGGACTTAAACGAAGTTTAAGCTAGAACATCATCTGTCAAAGCAGGGAGGCATCGCGGACGGAGTGGTTTCTTTCATCGGCTGGTTAGTAACGTAGAATGGTTGATATATAAGTAATTTACCGCATTTGGTTTCATTTTATTTTTTAAGTCCCGATATTAGATTTTTTGGGTGAGCAATCCTTTGCTTCTTCCCTGAATTTGTTTGATATTGTCCTTATATTTTTAAAGGAAATCATTAATTTCGAAAATTTTTAATCTAGTTCTTTAATTTAAAAAAATTGCAAATACAATCACTTAACTGGTCTAGAAATTGTTTTTAATCTTGTTATGATAGTAAGTGTGGCGATCCGAGATTAAAATAATGAGCAATCATAATTCTTTGATAGAATGCCTGAGTCAGCCCGACTTTTATCCTCATCCCGTTGAGCAACCAATTGAAGTGTTACAAACGCATATCTCGTATATTTTTCTAACAGGAGAATATGCCTATAAGCTGAAGAAGCCGCTTGATTTAGGTTTTTTAGATTTTTCAACTTTGGAGAAACGACGGTATTATTGTTATCAGGAATTAGAATTAAATCAACCGATCGCGCCCGATATTTATTTAGAGGTCTTCCCCATTACCCAACAAAATGAGACCTTAGAACTCAATGGCCAAGGGGAACCAATAGACTATATTTTAAAGATGCGTCAATTTCCCCAATCGGCACTCTTTAGTGAAATGGAAAAAGCGGGACAATTAACGGAATCATTGTTGGCGCAATTAGGAAAAAAAGTGGCTCGGTTTCATCAAAACGCTAAAACGAATGATTATATTAGTCAATTTGGGGAACCTGAAACGATTAAAGAAGCGATTAATAATAACTATCAGCAAACTGAAAAATATATTGGCATTGCTCAAACCCAACAACAGTTTACGGAAACAAAAGCTTTCACCGATCAGTTTTTTCAAACCTACAATTCTCTGCTCAATCAACGCAAAAATAATAACTTTATTCGGGAATGCCACGGCGATTTACACTTAAAAAATATCTGTTGGTGGCAAGATAAAATTCAACTGTTTGATCGCATTGAATTCAACGAGCCATTTCGATTTGTCGATGTCATGTATGATGTGGCGTTTACAGTAATGGATTTACAATTTCGCGGCTGTTCCCATTTAGGCAATGTTTTTCTGAATAACTATTTAGAATATACCGGCGACTGGGAAGGGGTGCCGATACTGCCCTTATATTTAACGCGACAGGCTTATGTGCGAGCAAAAGTTAATTCTTTATTATTAGATGATACGAATGTTGCTGAGGAAAAAAAACAGGAAGCCACTCAACAAGCGAGCAAGTACTATCATTTAGCATGGCAATATACGCAACCTCAACAGGGGCGTTTCTGGATGATGTCGGGGTTATCCGGTTCCGGCAAAACAACAGTTGCCCGAGAAATTGCGAAACACTTTAATGCCATTCATTTACGGTCTGATGCGGTACGCAAACATTTAGCCGGCATTGATATCGAACAAGAAGGGGCACAAGCAATTTATCGTCCTGAAATGAGTGAAAAAACTTATGACAAATTGTTAGAAATCGGGACGCATTTAGCCTCCCAAGGATGGCGGGTTATTTTAGATGCAAAATATGACAGACAACACTATCGAAAAGCAGTCATTGCCGCAGCCAATTCCCACAATTTACCCCTACAAATTATTCATTGTGATGCCCCAATAGAAGTATTGCGCGATCGCGTCACAGGGCGACAAAGCGACATTTCTGACGCTACGGCTAGTTTACTCACCCAACAACAAGCTAATGCCGAATCTTTTACCGAAACTGAACAATCTTATGTGGTTACGATTGACACAAGCCAAGACTGGCATCAGGATTTAATCCCCTCTTTGCTTGAAGACTAAACTGATATCCCACCGAATCGGGAGAAGCAATTTTAATTTTCTCCTTGCGGTGGGTCTTTACTAGAAATGGAATCATCTTGATTATCCTTCATCAATTCCAAGTTGGTAATAAGAAGATTTTAAATTTTCCCAGAGCTCTTGAATTTGTTGATAGGCCTCTTGCGGAGAAATTTTCCCGGCTGTTTCTAGATTCGAAATATAACTAATTCGTTGGGCAAACTCTTGCAAATTCGCGTTAAAAACCAGATTTTCCGGCTTGACAGAGCCATGATAAGAGGCTTGCGGGTATAAAAAACTGTTAAGTTTCATAGGAATCTTTATTTTTTACTAAACCTTTATTGCTTGTTAACCTGATTTTAACCTAGAGCGTCAATCAGTCATTTGAATATTGATGAACTGCCTTGCAACTGAGAAGCCTGTGAAAAGAGGAGATTAGGTTTGAGCAAAAGAGAACAGCAACCAAGGAGGCATCAGACAACCCGATTGCAAAGGTTAAATAAACTTTAGATCAGTATCTGATTAGCAGATTATTTGCACTTTTTTAGAGGTGATTCCAGCAATGCCACCTTAGTCAAAAAAGTAGAGATTTCCATGAAGTAATTTCTAGTTATGACCTGTTAAGTTGATCATTAGATATTAGTTGCAAGCGGCAACCTGCAAAAAAATGGATGACAAGTTTGCTGGCAAGGAAGACAATCGAACAGGAATTACCGACTTAAATGCGGTTAATCTCGCCCAAATTTTAGAAGCAAGCCCAAACGAAATTTATATTTTTGATGGGGAAACGTTACAAATTGAATATGCCAATCCTCAGGCAATAGAGAATCTCGGTTATTCTCTAGAACAATTGCAACAAATGACGGCGCTTGACTTAAAGCCACAATTAACGGAAGAAGCTATCAAAGAGTTAGTGGCGCCTCTTATCAATGGGGAAAAAACTCAAATTAATTTGGAAACCATTCATCGTCGAGCTAATGGCAGTACTTATCCGGTAGAGGTTTATTTACAACTCATCCAAGAAAAATCAAAATCCCGATTTTTTGCAATTGTTATTGATATTAGCGAGCGGAAACAGACCGAAGAATATTTACAAAATACCGTTGCTCAATTGGAGACTATTGCTGATAATTTACCTGGCATTATTTATCAAATCCAGTATTCAAATGATGGAACATGGCAATGTCAATATGTTAGCGATAATATCGAAAATTTTCTAGATATTTCTAAAGAAAAACTTTATGAAGATATGAGTAATTTCGTCAACTTAATTCATGAAGAAGATTACGCTAATTTTATCGAACTCAGGAATCGGACACTCAAGCAGATAGCGCCGTTTTTTTGGGAAGGACGAGTCATTACGCCTTCTAATCGTTTAGTTTGGATCCAAATCCGATCAGAGCCGAAACAACAAGCAGATGGTTCCATTATTCGCAATGGCATTTGTTTAGATATTACCTCACAAAAACAAGCAGAGTTAGCCTTACGGGAAAGCGAAGAAATATTTCGCCAATTTGCTGAAAACATTGATGATGTGTTTTGGATGCTTAATGGAGATATTACCGAATTAATTTATATTAGTCCTAGTTTTGAAAGAGTTTGGGGCTACTCTCGCCACGAACTTTGGCAAGATTTTCATAACTTTTTTCTAAATACGATTTATCCCGAAGATCGCGCTACGGTTGAAAACGCAACTCCTAAAAAAATTGTAGGAGAATATGATATTGAATATCGCATTATCCGCAGTGATGGAGAAATTCGTTGGGTGCGCGATCGCGCGTTTCCTGTTACGAATGAAAAAGGAGAACCTTATCGCATCGCAGGCATTGCCCAAGATATTACGGAAGAAAAAGAGGCTCAAGTAAAAATTGCTTGGAATCAACAGTTGCGAGAAGTCATTTTTAATGAAGCCACTGATGCCCTATATTTAATTGAACCCGAAACGTTGACTATTATCGATTGCAATCGCAGAGCCGTCGAATTATCAGATGCCCAAAATAAACAATCTCTCATTAACCTTGAAGCTAATTTTTTACATGACAAACCGGTTGTAGAACTCAAAAAAAACATTGAGAAAAAAGGCTTTTTGAATGAAGAAATTCTATTAAAAACTTTCCAAAACGATCAATTTTACGGAGATATTGTTTGGAAAAAAATTACGGTGGCTGAAAAAAGTATTTACTTAGTACGCGTCACTGATATCAGTGAAAGAAAAGCCTTTGAAACAGAATTGCAAACTGCCAATGAATCTCTGGAACTGACAAACCAAGAGTTAACTCGGGCGACGCGGTTAAAAGATGAATTTCTTGCCAGTATGAGTCACGAATTAAAAACGCCTCTCAATACAATTTTGGGCATGTCAGAAGGATTAAAAGAGGGCTCGTTTGAAGCGATTAATGAGCAACAACAACAAGCTGTAAAAACCATTAGTACCAGTGCCACACATTTATTAGATCTGATTAATGATATTCTAGATTTTGCTAAGTTGCAGTCCGGGAAAGTAACTTTAAATTTTACACAAGCCAATATTCAATCACTATGTGAAAACAGTTTAACCTTTGTCCGTCAAACTGCAACTCAAAAAAGAATTGAACTCAAAACTCACATTAATACCTCTTGTTCCGCACTTAATGTTGATGAATTGCGTCTCCGACAAATTTTAATCAATTTACTGAGCAATGCCGTTAAATTTACACCAGAAGGAGGGCAAGTTACCTTAGCCGTAACAGAAGATTCCCTGCGAGAACATATTATATTTACTGTTAGCGATACTGGCATTGGGATTGCTTCTGAGCAACTTCATCGACTATTTGAACCCTTTGTGCAACTCGATAGTCAACTCAACCGCCAGTATTCCGGAACTGGTTTAGGCTTATCTTTAGTGCGCCGCTTGAGCGAATTGCATGGGGGCAATGTTTTCGTAGAGAGTGAAGTCAATCAAGGAAGCACATTTTACGTGAAAATTCCTTATACAGAAGTCTGCTTTATTTCTAATCAAGATACTCTCAGCTTTTCCTCTAATAATATTACTCATTTCAATATTTCGCCTTTAATTTTATTAATTAATGCTGATCAAGCAAGCCTTGATACAACCAGTAGTTATTTGGAAGCTTATGGGTATGAAATTTGGACGGTAATGCAAGAACAAGATTTATTACCCAGCTTTGAAAAATTTACGCCACAAGTTATTGTCATTGATCTACAAACCTTAAAATCAGTGGGAGAAAAGATGATTCAGCAAATGCGAGATATTCCCTCCTTAAATGAGGTTCCAATTATTGCTCTCACTGCAGACAGTGAAGAAGAAGATATTTTGGCTTTAGGGGCTAATCGTTGTTTAATGAAACCAGTGCGGATGCGCCACTTGCTTAATGAGATTCAACGTTGGCTTCCCGAGGAATTTCAACAATAAAAATAGACCCCTGGGGTTGATTATCTTCAACATATATACTGCCTTGATGTGCTAAAATTGCCATTTGACAAAAGGCTAATCCTAATCCGGTTTGGTTGACGTTGGTATAATTTGTTCCGGTTTCATATTTTTTGAAAACGGTTTCTTTGAAGGAATCGCTAATGCCTTTTCCTTGATCAATTACTTTGAGAATCATTTTTTCTGGCGTTTCTGCCAGTTGCACTTCAATTTCTTTTCCTCGGGGCGAGTATTTCAAGGCATTGGACAACAGGTTATTCACAATGCGCGAAAATAAATGAGAATCTACAGCTACCCAGTCATTTTCCACCTCTAGATTGGGAATAATTGTAATATTTTTTGCGGTCGCGATCGCGCTAAATTCTTGAATTAATTTCTCCAGTAACGGCTTCAGTTGTAGGGAGACTGGATTCAATACTAAGCGCCCTGTTTCTAATTTTGCCATCGTGAGCAGAGTTTGAATTTGCTCTTCTAGGCGTTTTCCGGCTACCCTAATTTGTTCAACTTTCTTACTCTGCTGATTATTTAAATCAGTTAACTTTAAAGTGTCACAGGAAAAGATAATACTGGTAACCGGATTTTGCAAATCATGAACAATAATTTCCGCCATTTCTTCTCGGCGCTGCAGGAGTAGTTGCAGATGATCATACTGTTGTTTAATCCGTAACATCGAATGAATGCGCGATTGTAACTCAATGGAATTTAAAGGTTTACTAATAAAATCATCTGCCCCTGCCTCTAAACATCGGGCTAAATCTTTCTTTTCCTGCAAAGCAGTGACCATAATGATGGGAATATACTTATAATCGGAATGATTTTTGAGATGAGAACATAGGGTAATGCCATCTACTTCCGGCATCATGACATCCAATAAAATGACATCCACCGGATTTTTCTCCAATGTTCGAAGAGCGTGAGTTGCATTTCCCGCATAATAGAGTTCGTAATTTTCACCTTCTAAAAGTGCCTCAATGACATCAAAGTTGCTGGGTTGATCATCAACAATGAGCAGCGTAGCATGATCTTTCATAACATTAATTATTTTTTCATTTTAAACTTGTTCAATTAATTAATCAAAAAATATAGAACCAATCAGATCGGATTAGGAACCTTTCATCAAGGATTGATTGGTTTTAATGGACTTCATAAAGTCTACCATAGGTCGTGGATAATCTCTCCCTAAAATCACCCCATACTCACGTTGTTTACCTTGTGACAATTTCCAGGGTTCATGAATCAAATCCCCTGGAAGATTCCTTAACTCAGGAAGCCAATGTCGTAAATAATTCCCATTGGGATCATAAGTTTTTGATTGTTTCGGGATATTAAAATAGCGGAACTCTCTGGCATCATTTCCCACCCCTGCCGTATAGTTCCAGTTTCCCCAATTACTGCAAACATCATAATCAATTAACAACGACTCAAACCATTCTGCCCCCATCCGCCAATCGATTCCTAAGTTTTTTGTTAAGAAACTGGCGACATTTTGACGACCGCGATTTGACATAAAGCCGGTTGCTGCAATTTCCCGCATATTGGCATCCACTAACGGATAGCCAGTTTTTCCTTCCTGCCAAAGTTGAAATTGTTCCCAATCTTGTTTCCACGGAATATTTACCCCTTGCAAACCCGTTTGATAGAAAACAGCATTGCCATATTTCAAACAGACAAAACGGAAGTAGTCGCGCCACATCAATTCAAAAATTAACCAATAAGTAGAGTCATTTTTCACTCGTGCTTGTTCGTAAGCTTGCACTTCTTCATAAATATAACGCGGCGATAAACATCCTTTTGCTAACCAAGGGGAAAACTTAGAAGAATAATTCGCGCCTAACATGCCATTGCGCGTTTGTTTATATACTTTTAAACAGTCTTCTTCCCAAATATACTCACTTAATCTCTCTATTCCTGCGGTTTCTCCTCCCCGAAATGTCATCACTCCCCGTTCATCA
>JBDGQV010000108.1:11660-23809 GCA_042218725.1 Halothece sp.
TCTCTCTATTCCTGCGGTTTCTCCTCCCCGAAATGTCATCACTCCCCGTTCATCAGGAGAAGGCGTCAGCACCCCTAGTGTTTCCAAACTGGGAATTTCACCAACAGTTATTTCTTGGGCAGTTATTTCTTGGGGCAGAGACGGTAAACAATCAGGCGTCGGAAAACTGGAGCGAATATTAGCGTATTTTTCCACGCGCTTGCGATATTGCGTAAAAACATCGGGAAGATTGGGAATCGACATCGGTAAATCCGCTAACAGATGCAAAGTTCCTCCCCAAAATGAGGTTACACTAACACCTAGGGAGGTTAAATTAGAGGAGAGTGTTTGTTCGACTCCCGTTTCCTCTGCGGTGACTTCCGAGTGAAAGAAAACATCGGTAATCTTTAATGCCTTCGCTAAATCCGGAATAACCTTTTCCGGTTCGCCGTAACGAATCATTAAATTGCTGCCTTTTGCTTCTAGATTTTTTCGTAAATTCGCAACACTTTCTACTAAAAACTGAGCCCGAAATTTACCCGTTTTCGGAAAGCCAAATGCGGTTTTTCCAAATTTTCTAAAATCGAAACAATAGAAGGGAATAATTTGCCCTTGCGTATGAGAAGCCCGAAATAATGGTTCGTGATCATGTACCCTTAAATCATTGCGATACCAAACTAAAATTCTTTGTTGACTCATTAATTTCTTCCTATGCCTTCTGCATTATTGTTGATTAATCCTCATTCTCGCCAGGGGAAAAAAAGCCTTCCTATTATTCAACGGCACTTGCAAGCAATGGGAATCAACTTGCTGCAAAAAAGCAGTGAACATCCCCGCCAACTTTCAGAATTAATTCGAACTCACCAACATGATGTTGATTTCGTCATTATTGGCGGTGGCGATGGCACGCTCAATGCCGCGATCGCGGGGTTGGTTGATACCCAACTTCCCCTAGGCATTTTACCACTGGGAACTGCCAATGACTTGGCACGTACGTTAGGCGTTCCCTTCACTCTCTTGGAAGCCTGTAAGGTAATTGTGCAGGGAAAACGCCAAGCGATTGACTTGGGGAAAGTGAATGAACAATACTTTTTTAATGTCGCGAGTTTGGGGTTAAGTGTCGATATTACCAATCAACTTACCAAAGCGGCCAAGCGACGTTGGGGGATTTTTGCTTATGCGGTGACAGCATGCCAAGTTTTATGGAAATCCCGTCCCTTTTCTACAAGAATCTATTATAAAGAAGAGAGTAAACAAGAGGGGTGGCATGTTTCCAAAGTGAAAACCGTACAAATTGCCATTGGCAATGGTCGTCATTACGGAGGCGGCATGACCATTGTTCATGATGCGGCAATTCATGATCAACGGTTGGATTTATACAGTTTAGAAATTCGCCATTGGTGGGAAATGATTAAATTATTGCCTAGTTTACGATCAGGACGTTATCCGCAACGAAAGGTTCGGTTATTGGAAGGGAAGGAATTTTTCATTGAAACCAAAAAGCCTTATCCGATTAATACTGATGGTGAAATTACGGTGGAAACCCCGGCAAAATTCGAAGTGGTGCCCCAAGCTTTGCAAGTGATTATTCCGTGAGCTGCTCACACCTCATTAGCTGATCTCAGTGGAACATTAGCGTCGTTCATTTAATTGTCGCAATTGTTCGCGGGCAACCCCTCTTTGGGTCACTTGTTCTAATCGCAAAGCAGTAAAAGCAGTAAAATCATAACGGGTTAGGGCTTGCTTGATATTTCGCCACGCTTGCGGGTTGCTGAGTTCTCCTTGCAAGGCATTTTCTGCAGCAATGGGAATTCCCAAGGCAGTTGCCGTTTCTGCAATCCATCCTACCAAATCTTTTGCCCGAGAATAGGCCTGAAGGGAGGAATCGCGATCATTGGACAATTCCAAAGCAGTGTAATGAAGTTTGACTTGCCGGGAAGCATAGGGTTCGAGATGTTTGGCTGCTGTCAGAAGGGGAACGTAACCATACCCTGTTGCTGGGCTTTGGAAATCGAAATTGGTGCGAATTAAGCCCGTAGTAATTTCGGCAATTCTAGGGGTTTTGGGATTGGCAATCTGCCAATGAATGCCGGGGATTTTCATGCCCAAGGGAATGTCGCTAAATGCATGATCAAAAGCCTGATGGGCAACTTCTAGCATCCGTTGACCATGATGAATGAGGGATTGGTTATACCAGTTGATGAAATCTCTGCCATACTGGGTATCAGTATAGTCCTGCTGTTGGACAAATCGATCGGTCTGTTGCGGGGGTTGAATTTGCTGAATCCTGGTTAAGTCAGTTTCCCAGGCTTGATTGATTGCTGGCAACTTGCCGTATTGACGTAAGATAGATTGCCGAAAAGATGCCTTGGCAGGATCGCTGTAGGCTTGGAAATAACCGCGATGGGGATATTGATAATTGTCATGGGTATTATAAGCCGGATAGCGCAATTCTCCGGCAGACCCCATGCTAATCTGAATTTCATCAATGATGTCTGCTTCATCAGCATACCGTTGCCGAAACGCTTCCATGAATTCTCGATATTCCGGCATGACTAAATGATCTGCCCAAAGGGAAACGACTTCTTGACTGGCATTCCCGTTTTCGCTGACATACTGTAGGGTTTGCGGTGCCACATTGGGAAAATGGGTCCAAATCCAAGATGGAATGGGAATATTGCAGTCATCCCCAACATTGCCGCCGCATTGATGAAGGGAAATAATGGGAATCCAGTGCAGATTCGCTGCTTTAATTTCCTCCACTAAGCGGTCATAATAGCGCCAATTAAACTGCTGGTCGCCCTTAGCTTCCACTTTTCCCCACCAGATATCTGTGGCAATAGCATCAATTCCTATCCGTTGCGCGATCGCGAGTTGATGTCGAAAGGCACGCCATTCCTTTTCAGTTCTAATCTCTAAAGGGCCAATGGCATTAACAGCTTCTAATTGGGTTGAAGAGGCCAATCCACTCACAAAAAGACTAGCAGAAATTGAGCCAATTATCCCCAAAAGGAAACTAATTGTAATTTTGCGCCACTGTTTCACTTGATAATTAACTCTAACAAATTATCTTTTTTAAGCATTTACTGTATTGGCTGGGAGAGATTTTCCTTTTTGATCATAGATATCTTCTAAAAGTTCAATCACATCTTGGGCATTATCAATTGCTTCTTGGTAAGTTTGACCATGAGTACAAGGTTGCATCATTTCAAAATCAGGTAAACTGACAACATAACAATTATCTTCTTGCGACCATTCAATTACCACTTTATATTTACCAATCATGTCTCTTCCCTTTTTACTGCTTCAATTGCTTTAGCAACTTGTTTTTCTTGATATGGTTGAGCATCATCTCCATCTTTATTAGATAGGATAATCGGTTTTGGATAATGCGGATGTTCCCAATAACTGTGACTTCCTTTACCGCGTTTTGGAATATTTACAAAGCCTGCTTGTTTTAAGTCTTGCTTTAATTCTCTAATTTTTCTCGGCATATTGAATGCTTTCTAATAATCCCTCGCAAGCATCCAGCAGGAGATTAATAACATGATTAAATCCTTCTTGTCCGCCCTCATAAGGATCTGGAACTTCTCTTCCTGAATAGCGGCGACTATAATCGCACATCATCTGAATTTTATCCCGATATTTCCGGTAGGGATCTAAAGAAACTAACGACCAATAATTATCTCGATCCATTGCTAAAATCAAATCATGGTTCTCAAAATCTTGTTCCTGAAATTGACGCGCTTGCCCTTGCAGTTTGATTCCTCTGGCGGCAGCGGCGTCTATCATTCGCGGATCTGGAGATTTGCCAATGTTCTTATCAATCATGCCAGCAGAATCGCAAATAATTTCCTTGCTTAACCCTGCTTGTTGCACTTGATCGCGCATAATGTTTTCCGCTGCGGGAGACCGACAAATATTGCCGAGACAGACAAAGAGTAGTTTATAAGCCATTGTTGTTGCCAGTTAGGTGTGATTAGTTGTCTTCGTCGATGATTTTCAAACGCACCACGCGATCGCTGGTTTCATCTAAAGGCACTTCAATCGTATCACTGCTGAGTTTTTCCAAAGCAGTCAACAAGGCACGCAAATGGGGATTGCTGGCACCAGTTTCCACATAAAGCCGATCGGCCAAACTTTCTACCCGCTTCCAGGTGGTATAGAGTTTCGCCACCGCTTGTTCTAAGTTCGTCGCTTGCTTGACTAAATCAGAGGCAGTATTGAGACAGTCAAGCCGCAGGGCTTCTTCTAACGCCATTTCCATGTCAAGATCAGCATTAGCAATGGCTTGCACTTGCGCTGCTGCATCTAAGTATTTGGAGAGATTCTTGGCTTCCGAGGTTAAATTCTTGACCGTATCCACATCAGGATTTTCTTCCGCTTCCTGTTGAATCGGCTTGAGATGCGACTCGGGCAGTTTCTCCATTTCTTTGGCTAAGGGGGCAATATAACGCGGCGACAGAGAACCGCTTTCCGCTTGTTCTTTGACTTTGCCCGGTATTAAATCCGAATTCATGGCTGTCCATTGATCCGATAAATCTTTCACTTCCCGACGGGTAATGCGATCGCCGTTTTCCGCGGCTTCTGAGACTAATTTTTGCACTTCCGGGTCCGATTTAGCGGTTTCCACAAAGGCGCGCTTACTAAAATTATTAATGGAACTGGCTTGCAATTGTCCATCTTGGAGAAGCGTATCGGCACTGTCAGCCAGTTGAATCAAGGAATAGGCTTGACTTTTACTGATTTCCCGTTGTTTCAGCCAGTTGAGAAAGCCGTTGCCGCCTCCTTCTCCGCCTTTCTTTTCGCGATTGCCGCTGGCACCGAACTTCGTTCGATCGCGCACAATTCTTAAAATTCTCCCGCGCCAGATATCGGTTTGCAAGTCAAAGCGTTCACAAACTAGCCAAGCTTGATCCAAACGCTGTTGAAACTCGCTCTCCTCCAATTCCTCATCTTCGGGATCAGGAAGTTTAAACTCTAAATCAGTAGGGGTTTCTAACGCTGCTGCAATTTCAGACGTATTTTCGGGAATCTCTGCCATTTTTCAATTTATTTTTAAGGAACAAGATCAATGATAATTTGAAGAAGGTCACTGGTTAAGCATAAGGAACATTGGGAATGGCTGACTCCTCTCTGTTAGCAGATGCAAGTACTCGCTTAGACACGGCATTAAAGTATGTCGCAATTTCAGAAGACGCGATCGCGCGGTTGCAATATCCCAAAGCCAGTGTCTCTGTCTCGATTCCCCTGCGTCGAGACAATGGTTCCCTGGAAATTTTTCGCGGCTATCGGGTGCGCTACGACGACACCAGAGGGCCGGCAAAAGGCGGGGTTCGCTATCATCCCAACGTTTCCCAAGACGAAGTGGAATCCCTAGCCTTCTGGATGACTTTTAAATGCGCCTTGCTCAATTTACCCTACGGCGGCGCAAAAGGCGGCATTACTCTCAATCCGAAAGCCCTATCCAAACATGAACTGGAACGTCTCAGCCGCAGTTATATTGATACCATTGCCGACTTCATTGGACCCGATGTGGATATCCTTGCCCCGGATATGTACACCAATGCCACCGTTATGGGCTGGATGATGGATCAGTATAGCATTATCCAACGCCGCATTACCCCAGGAGTAGTTACGGGAAAACCCATTAGTATGGGAGGAAGCCAAGGTCGAGAAACGGCAACCGCAACCGGGGCATTTCACGTGATTAATACCCTATTGCCGAAATTTGATCAATCTCCTCATCGAACGACAGTGGCTATCCAAGGGTTTGGCAATGTTGGTGCCATGCTAGCGCAACTGCTGTCGCAAGTCGGTTATCGCGTGGTTGCTATCAGTGATTCCCAAGGCGGCATTTATGCCTCGCAAGGGTTGGATATTCCCAGCATCCGCCGCTATAAAATGGCCAGTAAAGCTTTACAAGCCGTGTATTGCGAAAGCAGTGTTTGCAATATTGTGGAACATGAAGTTATTAGCAATGCTGACTTACTCAAATTGGATGTGGATGTTTTAATTCCTGCTGCCCTGGAAAAACAAATTACAGTCGAGAATGCCAACAGTATCCAAGCCAAATATATCTTTGAAGTGGCAAATGGCCCAACAACTTCAGCTGCCGATGAAATTTTAGAGAAAAAAGGCATCTCTGTTTTCCCCGATATTTTAGTCAATGCAGGAGGCGTCACCGTCAGCTATTTTGAATGGGTGCAAAATCGCAGCGGGCTATATTGGACAAGCGAGGAAGTGAATCAACGTCTCAAAGAACGCATCACCCTAGAAACGGAAAAAACATGGGCGATGGCAGAGGAATTTGAAGTATCTATGCGAACTGCCTCTTATATTCATGCCCTCCAACGAATTGGCGAAGCAATGGATGCCATGGGAACCAGAGATTTTTATAGCAGCCATGATTAGGGCAATATTGCCATTAATTTTCTTCAGGTAAATAATCTAAATCCAAAATTTCTTCCAAGGAAAAAGGACACTCTTGGGGAAAAACATGAGGGGATAAGCCAATTTTATCTGACGTTAATCTTCTGGCATCTTGATAACATTGATCAGACATCTCCGTTAAAAACTGTTTGAAGCTAGGACTAGTTTCCAGATAATTTCTAATTTCTTGACGATATTTGGTAATCGTATAACGCCAAGTGTTAGTTCGTTTTTGAGACTGATATTTGAATTTTAATAAATAGAATATTAGCGTCTTAAAATGACTCTTTAAATCATTTTTCTCGCTTCTACCCATGCTTTCTAATTCCTCAATTAAATGGGCATAGTCTACTTCTAATAATTTACCATCACGCAAAGCTTGAATCGTTCCTTCTAACCATAAATTAAAATCTTTTTTATATAATCCTTGGTTTTGATTAAATAATAATGGTTGATTCGTCATGGTTCACTTTTCTATCAAGCAAGTAAGTAATACAGTTCCATAGTATTGCTATCGATTTAACCGCTCCAAACACCAAAAATACAGAATATATCAGCATTTGTTTTATTCATTGTAGCTTTTATCAAGTTACAGTTTGATTCAATCAAAGAGTGTGAGGCAAATCTGCAATTCAGTGAATTCATTTCAACTGGACTTCTTTAGCCGTCTCCATCTCTCCACAATCTCCTCCACTGTCACTATCAATACCAAAGCCAGACCCACCATTTTAAGGATTGAGTTAGATCGCGCTAAGTTCAGCAATACAAACAGCAAAGAACTAAAGTCTTTTTCACCATTTATGAAGGGCTTTCTGATTATTTTACTGTAATCAATGTGGTGATGCTACATTGAGTATTGAAAATGCTTTTGAAGAACTTGAGTCATTTGAAAGGCTGGCATAGCAGAATAAATAAAATTGCCTTGTACTGCTTGACATTGAAGTTCTCTTAAAAGTCCAAGTTGTTCTTTGTTTTCAACGCCTTTAACGACTAATTGAAGTTTCAAATTTTTACTAAATGTTAGAAGTGCTTCTAATACCCTCAGAGTAGATTGTTCATTGGCAATTGTTTGAATCAAAGAAGGATCAGTCTTGAGGTAATAAAACGGAAAATTTTGGATGTGACTAAAGGAAGAGTCGCGATTGCCAAAATTATCTACTGAAAATTTGATTCCTAATTCACATAATTCCCAAAATATGCTGGGAGCATAGCCTAAGTCGTCAGTAATAGTCGATTCCTCAATTTCAATTATTAAATTGTGAGAATCAAATCCCGTATCTTCAAAGATTTGGGAAATTTTCTCTCTTAAATTCAGTTGTTTCAGTTGCTGAGGTGAAAAATTAATTGAAACGGGAATTTTCGGAATTCCTATTTTTTGCCAATCACGATGTTGAAGGCAAACCGTGTTTAAAATGAACTCGCCTAAAGAAAAAATTAATCCCGTTTGTTCTGCTAGGGGAATAAACGTTGCCGGTTTAATTATGCCTAGTTCAGGATGTTGCCAGCGCAGCAAGGCTTCAAGGCTAATAATTCTACCTGTCTGAGGATTAATAACGGGTTGGTAGTGGACTGAAAATTGATCTTTTTCAATCGCTTCTTTCAAGTCTGCTTTCAGATTGTTATGAGATTCAGTTGCCATATCTTTCCTATAAAACTGATAGCTTTGTTTACCGTTAGTTTTCGCTTTCCTCAATGCTAGATAACTATTATTAATTAAAGTTTCAATATCTGTCTTGTCCGCTGTGGAAAAAGAAACTCCCATACTTGCTGTGACACAAATTTCATATTGATTAATGACTAGATTTTCTTGGAAGGTATCAATAATATTTTGACAAAACTGATCAATTTCATTGAAATCGAGTTGAGAACAAATAATCATGAATTCGTCCCCTCCCCAATGAGCTAAAAAATGTTCTTCAGTTAAAATTGTTTGCAGTCTTTCACTGAGAAGTTTTAAGACGCGATCGCCCTCAAAATAGCCAAATGTGTCATTGATATGCTTAAATCCATCTAAATCAATTAAGAAAACAATGATGAGTTGATTATCTTGGTTAATCAGTTGTTGCTGTAAATAACTCTCTGCTAAAGCCCGATTAGGTAAATGAGTAATATAATTATAATTGTTTTGATATCCCGGAATTAGCGGGAATACATTTTGATTCAATTTTTCTTCAGTTAAAAATATATTTCGAGCAAAAACTAATACTGTATTAGTCCTTTGATTGAATTGACAAGTTCTTAAGTATAAATCATTTCTAGCATTAATTGTTTGGGTATGAGAAGTCGTTTTATCATTCGTAAAAAACTGCTCAATACCAACTAATAAAGGATGTGATTTACCATAATCTAGTAAATCAGGAAAATGTTTTAGAGCAGTTGAATTCATATAAACCAAATCATAATCAAGGGTAAGTTCTATGATTAATTCTGGACTAGACTCTGTTAAAAGTGCTAAATGATTCAAGCCATTTTCCAAGTTTTTTTCTGATGAGGCTGGTAATAACGAAGAAAAGGATTTAAATAGGGATAAACAAGTTTCATACCAATTTTCTCCATTAGAAAGTTGTAGTAATTCTTGAAGAGTTTCAATATCTAAGGTATCGGGTATTGTATAATACTGAATGCTTGTATTATTTCCAAATTTGATAAAATCACTATGATTCATGTTATGCCAATAACGATATTGGCCATTGACAATAAATGTTTTTCGATGACTCTCTGAGTGATGGGAAATGATTCTGAAGCGATAGTCATCATTGTTCTTTAATGGAATTCGTAATAAAGTGGCCTCAGCAGTTTGATCAATTCCTTCGTTAATAATGAGATTTTGATTCCGGTCTTTATGAATCGAGTAAGTGTATTGGTTTAAAGTTTTGATGCAATTTTTTTCTAAATCTTGAACCAGCAATATATGCTTGATTGATTGATTAAAGCTACTATCCTGCCCTAGAGAGGTGTGAATCATGTATTATAGTCACAATAGCAGTGTTCATGGCTCGTGATTATACCAAATGAAAATAAAAAATTCAAGTTAATTGATCCTTAATGATTCCATTTAAACAAGTCAAGTCAATTGATCAGGTTTTGCTTAAAAATTATGTCTGATACCGTTTCTAAAATTTAAGATTGCAAATTTAACCAAAAATACACAAAGACAACAACGCATTTAGAATTATTAGTTAGTTTGATAGAGGGAGTTAGAAATGATTTTGCTTCGTTATTTTCTTGTTTTCATTTGTAGTGGCATTTTCTTAACACTCAGCAGTTGCCAAAACCAGGATGATTCAAAAACCAATCGTCCGCAACCACTCCCTCAAGACAAACATATTAAAGTTTATTTTAACCATAATCGAGCCCAAGGTGCCAACTATACTGATCCTTACCGCCAACAACAGCGTCCTGGAGATAACTTAGAACAAATTATCATCAATGGGATTTCTTCCGCTAATCAAAGCATTGAAATTGCCATTCAAGAATTCCGTTTGCCAAAAATTGCAAAAGCTTTAGCCAAAAAGCATCAAAATGGTGTAGAGGTTCGAGTGATTGTTGAAGATGATTACCGTCGCCCTTGGAGTGAGTATTCTCAAAGCGAAATCAATCAATTGAGTCAACGAGAAAAAAGTCGTTATCAAGCTGGTTTTGATTTAATTGATATTAATCAGGATGGGAAATTAAGCAAAGCAGAAATTAACAAAAGAGATGCACTGGTGATTTTAGAAGAGGCAGGAATTCCAATTATTGATGATACGGCTGATGGTTCTAAGGGAAGTGGCTTAATGCACCATAAATTTATGATTGTGGATCAAGAGAGTTTAGTTGTAACCTCAGCTAACTTTACTCTGAGCGGCATACATGGTGATTTAGGAAATCCCAATACGCAAGGGAATGCCAATAATTTATTAACCATTGAGAGTGGCAAATTAGCTGATATTTTTTTAGAAGAATTTAACTTGATGTGGGGCGATGGGATGGGGGGCAAACCTGATAGTATTTTCGGGGTTAAGAAGCGCGATCGCGATTTTCCACCGATTTTAGTGGGCAACAACATCGTTAAAGTTCACTTTTCTCCTACTTCTAGAACGAAATCTTGGTCTGAGACAAGCAATGGCTTTATTGGGGATCAACTAAGAGAAGCAAGCAATGCCCTTAATTTAGCGCTGTTTGTCTTTTCCGATCAAAAAATCGTCAATATACTTAGGCAAAAGCATAAAAAAGACGTTCCAGTCAAGGCATTAATTGACTCGGAATTTGCTTACCGTTATTATAGCGAAGCCCTCGATATGTTGGGAATTGCCTTAGCAAGAAATTGTAAAATTGAAAAGAATAATGCCCCTTGGTCATCTCCGATTTCTACTGTGGGAATTCCAGATCTCCCACAAGGAGACAAATTACATCATAAATTTGCTGTAATTGATAAAAACATGGTGGTCACGGGATCTCATAATTGGTCAGCTTCAGCCAATTATCAGAATGATGAAACGGTTTTAGCAATCCAAAATCCCACAGTCGCGGCTCATTATCAACGGGAATTTGAACGATTATACGATCGCGCTATTTTAGGCATTCCCCAATGGTTGGACAAGCGAATCCAATCTCAGAAACAAGAATGTTCTAATACCATTTCTAAAAAGTAATGCTATAGTAATGAGTTATTCGTCATTGGTTTACCAAGGACAAATGACAACTCTAAGAAGTTAATTGTCACCATAGTTTTCAGAACTGGTATAACTTAAGATAACAAATCTTACTCGATTGTTTCGGATTCATCATTTTGCTCGTTGCTTGCAGTCTGCTGTGGGCAATTGAAGCAAGATAGCCCTTCTAAATCTTGTACAGATGCTTTTTCTGCTAAATCCTTTTGTAGGGAGGTAATTGCTTGCTCAATCAATTGTTTGACTTTCGGTTCAATTTTATCCCAGATTTCAGCAGTATTTTGGGTGAGCGTTTGATCTGTTACAGCAGATTGTATAGTAGCATCGCTATACTGTATATTAGTAGTGGGATATTGTATAGTAGTATCGATCGAGGCTTGCATTTCATCATCTAAGGTCACTAAAGGATCAGGATTTAATTGTGATAGACAAGCATTGATAATCCATTGGGTGTAGCTTATCCCTTCGTTTTGAGCCTGATCCTTAATTTGAGCCAGTAAATCAGGATCAATCCGAAAATTAATCTGCTGTTTTGCCATTCTCAAACTTGTATAGCATCATGTATAGTATAAATGAATATTTCTCTTTTTTACACCCGGAACTTGTAAAGCAAATATCGGAAATTGTATAGTGTTACAAATAAATATTGGCTTAAATAGTTAAAACATTTGACAGGGGTTACGCTATTTTCTGATAGAGGATTACGGCGCGATCGCGCTTTCATTTAAGAAGAAAGATGTTGCGCGAGTTTTTCACGAGTTGCTTCAATTTTTTTCTGTAATTGCGTTTTCTGTTGTGAGGCAAAATTCATGGCTTCGTTGTAGGCTTCAATGGCAGGGTGGTACTCTCCTTTTTTGACTAAAGCATCGCCGCGACGTTCCCATGCAGACGGTTTGTTTCTGTCAAGGCTAATGGCTTGATCATACAACGCGATCGCGCGATCGTAATTGCCGGCTTGCATTGCCTCATTCCCCCGCATTTTCCACGCCCGATAATGGGCACTGCGAGACAACAATTGTTCCTTCGCTTGTGGGCGATTGAACTCGACAACTCGATGTTGATTTTCATTCGCGATCGCACTAAAGT
>JBDGQV010000109.1:0-5558 GCA_042218725.1 Halothece sp.
CTTATTTCAGAGTGTGGTTTTTCAGGATGAAGTGGCTAAAGTTGAGATATTCTGAACTAATCGCGCGGTAATCGTATCTAAAAACGCTTTCTCTGGCATTTTTTCCGAGTTTTTCTCGATAATTGCCATCTTGCAGCAGTTGCAATAACCTTTGAGAAAGCGCGATCGCGTCGTCTGTTGGGATAATAATGCCGCTTTTTTCATGTTCCACCATTTTTTTGCCGTCCCCAGGACAATCCGTGGTAATGACGGGCAAACCGCAAACCATGGCTTCCATGAGGGCAGAAGGCCATCCTTCCCAGCGAGATGCCAACACGAAGATTGTGGAATGAGCAACGTATTTCCAAGGATTGCTCAGTCTTCCCGGCATCCAAACTGCTTCGGCCAACTTCAGTCGCTTAATCAGTGCTTCTAGTTTTTGCCGGTCTGGCCCTTCTCCTAAAATAACCAAACGACAAGGCTGAATTTGATGGACCTTGGCAAAGGCTTCTAAGAGCGTATCAAATCCTTTTTGTTCACAAAGCCGACCAGAGGATAGAATAATTGGAATATTCGGCTCTCGAAACCAAGGATGATCCACGGTTTCTTGAGCCAGTTTCGTAAATCGCTCCAAGGGGTAAGGATTGGGTAAAACTATCTTGGGGACGCGATCGAAGGTTTCACCGACTACTTGTTTGGTGTCAAAAAGGATATCTTGACTTTTGGCAATAAAGCCTTGCGCCAGGGGATAAGTCAATTTAGCCAGCAGCGGCACCAACATTAACTTGGGAGAAAATTGGGAATCGCATTGAATCATTTTGCTTAAGAGCGTTCCTTCTAATAAGATGTTGGCGGTGGAAACCTGTGCCAGCACTTTCCCCATAGTCGCGATCGCGTTAAAGTAAGTGAGTTGAGAAAACATCACCAACGGTTGCCTTTGTCGGTAGTAGGTCGCTAAAGGGAACAGCGATCGCCAAGCATTTGCCACTTGCAAGGGATAAACATTGACCTTTTCAAACCCTTCCACTTCCCCATAAACAGCCAACAATTCCGATTTGGTGGAAGAGAGCGTCACCAGATCAACGTTGTTATATCCTTGCAGGGCAATGCCGCTGAGGAGATAAACGCTGACATTGGTTTGCGAAGCCCCCGCGCCGCCCCCCGCAAAGAGAGCAATGAGATTGGTTGAATCATTCATTGAATTTATTGTTGGTTAGATAGGTTGGCGAAATCAGGGGAACGCAACATTACGCGATCGCGTTAACAACTTTCGTTAAAAAACTGGCTGCTGTTTCTGGTGTATATTGCGCCATGGTTTGTCGCGATTTGGCTCCCATGAGAGAAATTTGTGCGGGAGAGGTGATAGCTTTTGCCATGAGTTGTGCTAGCCTCTGTGGTTGTTTGGGATCAAAGACATAGCCGTTTTCGCCATCGATAATTAATTCCGCTGTTCCCGCTCCTTGCGAACAAAACACGGGTTTCCCAAATAACATGGCCTCTAAAACAACAACGCCCCAAGTATCCTCTAAAGTGGGCAATACAAAAACATCAGCGCGCTCAAAATAAGTCGATAGTTTGTCATAAGCCACCAAACCCATCCAGTAAATGCAGTCATCTAAATGATACTTTTGGCAATAGGTTTCGAGTTCTTTTCTTTGCTCCCCATCTCCAACCACTAAAACGGTAAAATTTTTGTATCCTTGTTGCTTCAAAAGCTTACAGGCTTCTAATAGCAAGTGCAACCCTTTTCGGGGTAAGAGTCTTCCCACATAGAGAAACACTGGAGACGGAAATTCTAATTCAAATAATTTGCAATTCGTTGCCATTTCCGACCAGGTTTTAGCAGCAGGAATTTCAAACGGATAAGCAAAAACTCGCTCTTTTTTTCCGCCCAAAACTTTGATTAAATAATTTCTGCCTGCTTGAGAATTGCTAATGGCCCCATCAGCAGACCTAATCATGAATCGACGGAGTAAAAGACGCAGTGGCGAATGCAGAAAATCTACTCCGGGGGCACTCCCTTCATAAGCAATAATGACTCGCCAACCTCCCAAAGCTTTAAATAATAATGCTAACAGCGTCCAAATCCCAAAAGAATTGGTAAAAACAACTTCGGGTCGGAATTGAAATAAATACCAAATAATGCTAGGAGATAAATAAGTAAAACCGGAACCGTAACTGTATTTGTTAGAAGTTTGACGAAAAACTTTTCTAGTACCGACCACTGTAATATCTAGGGTATTTTCATAACCGCGAGTAAATCCCACCCAACGGCCTGTAAAAACTTTGGTCTGGGGAAATCGTTTCCGAAACTCGCTGATGCTAGGTTGCCAGTAATAAAAGGCAGATGGCAATAGCCAAGCGATACGAATGTCTTGTGTTGGCATATTTTCCTAAAATAAATGCTTTCAATATTGGCTAGTTGCTAGATTTAAGCAGACAAAATTTAGTTAGAAGATTGTGTTAATAATTGAGTATAAATTTGGTAAGCTTTGGTACGAATAGATTCTAGTTGCGGTTGCTGAAATGTTTGTCGCAATTCTTGTTGCAATGCCATCCGTTCTGGTGCCGGACGACTAATTACGGTTGCTGACAATTCTCCAAAGATATTTTCATACCCGGCATCGATAAGGCTAAAACATTTTTGAACGTTCACCAATGTATGCTCAAATTCTTGAAAATCAGTGCCATAAATTTGATTAACGCGACGGATAACAGCACCATAATCGGTTTTTAAAGCTTCAAATTGTGCGAGTACAAATCCGCGGCGATAGGGAAGAATTGAGCCATAAAAACTAATGTATTCTCGCAATGCTTGTTTGACCGTGAGTCCAGGGTCAAATCCGCCCACTAAATAAGAGACAATGGCGTCTTCTGGATCCCGAATTAAAACAATGGTTGGAATTTTATTTTTAACGGCAGCAATGACTTGAGCGGCGGCATGAGTGTGGTGACCAATTTTTACCTGACGCGGTTGAGCCACTTTAAAAGCAATATGGGCAAAGGTATTTCCGCAGCGGGGATACCCTTCAATGACAATTTCCGTATCTTGGTTGAAAGGTTCCGGTGCAGCGGGTTCAGGCGCATTGGGATCAGCACAATATTTTTGGCGCCAGCGATGCCATCGCCAACGAGAAAAGGGTAAAAAGAGAACGGGATATTCACGGCTAAAGGTGCGCAATTGGTAATACAATTCCGGAGGAATGATCCGCCTCAGTAGATATTGCGTTGCTTGATAGGCTTCTGTTGTCGTGTCGGTTTGTTGTTCCTTGGCTTTTTGATCAAATAATTTATTCATAAATTTTCCAAAATCGTCTGGGCAAACTGGTGTGGTGAATTCTGAGCCGCTAATTGCTTCATTTGATCGCGATCCCAGAATTGATCCCCAGAGGCCTGCAAAAATCGAGTTAATCCTTTGGCAATTTCCCTGGGTTGCGTGGCATCAACGGCTAAACCCAACCGATAACGACGGGTGATTTCTCCCATAAGTCCATAATCAGAAGATAAAACCGGTTTTTGCGCAGCCGCAGCCAACAGTAAAATGCCGCTCATCCCCACATGTTGTTGGTAAACAGCTAAGACCACATCTGCCATTTGAAAATAGGCGGGAACTTTCTGTTCGGACACAAATTCATAATGTTCAATAATTTGGACAGATTTCAGGTGACGAACGGTTGCGATTTGAAATTGAAGCCTCTTTTCCTCGTTCGCATTACTTTTCCCCACTAAGGTTAAGCACAATTTTTTGCAAACAGATAAGGGTAACATGCGAATCGCTTCTAATAGCTCATCAATCCCTTTGCGCTTTGTTAAAGCCCCAAATAATAGAAATACTTGTCTGCCGGACTCAATGCCTAAGATTTCTCTTAACTGACTGGCATCTGATGCTGTTTCCTGAGGAATGACGACTGGATCAGGTAAATAAATGGCTTTGCTTTGACGGCACAACTCATTGATGGGCTTTACTGCAAATGGATCAAGGGTGAATAAGGTTTGAAGTTGCGGGGTTTGCAAGCTTCTCCTTAAAAGCAATTTCTCTCGCCGTTGTTGCAGTTGGCTTTTCCAGGTTGGTGAATAGTTCGGGAACTGAGGGTAATGCAACGTGGGCTTAAAATAAATGCCAGAAAAGCGGCAGCTTGGCTTGATGCCAAAAGTGAGAGGTAATAGATAGGGGTCAAAGTGCATGATTAAACAGTAATTTGCCCCTAGAGCATCAACATATTTACATAATAGTTGCCACTCCTGCCAAGCCCGGCGATTGCGATTAATGGGGGAATTTCTAGGGAAAAGTGCTGCTTGTTCGGCAAGCGCGATCGCGACAAAATTGACCTTTTTTTCACCATAGCTCATCAGTAGCTCCACAAGGTCAGCATGGACTTGTAAAAACTGCGGTGAAACGACAATATCTAACTGTCCCGGTAATTGTTGTTCGCACCAGTATTGAACTAAATGCTGAATGTAAGCTGGATGATGTCCGTAAATGTCAAGATCGAAGACGATTAGCTTCTGCTGTTGATGGTATCTTCTCGTTTTCAGATTCAGTTTTTGACTTTGAGTATCAATCGTTTCGCTCAACTTAAACTTAATCCTTATCGGGTAAAATGTTTGATAAAAATTGGTGAAATTTTGTATTGCTATCACGAAAGTTGCTGAATAAAAAGAGCAACAATAAGCGATATTTCAAACTTGATCAGTTGGCATTTTATAAAAGTAAAATATAATGCCGTAATATCAACGATTTAAGTGGTTTGAGTTTTGATTAATTGTAAGCTGGCCATGATTAATTCTTTGGCTAACTTTTTCCACTTCCAAGAAAACCACTTTCCGACTTGTAAAAAGCAAGACACTTTTTCAGACCAACTCATGTTAACCCGTTGGATAGAAATGAGTTGTTGTACAAACAATCCCCATTCTGGCAGGACAATTTTATCTCTATTTTCCGGGTCAAACCAGACAGCCAGTTCTTCCCATCCATAAGTTTGCCGCTTTGCTCTTGAGGTCTTGGAATGGCATCTAAAAAAGAAAAGATATTGGGGAATTTCATAAAACTCGCCGAGAAGAATGAGTTCATTGAGTAAACTGAGTTCTGACCAGACATAATTTCCAATAAGCGGGGTTTTTTGAAGGACATTTTTTCTAATCAAGCCAAAAACAGCATTGGCAGGAAAATAACCGCGCTCGAACCATAATTGATGATGCTTTGCGAAGCGTTCGCTTGGTTTTGACGAACAAAAGTTAAGAATATCGGAGCCCTTTGTTCTGATTTGCTTTCCCTGTTCATCAATAGCAACTTCGCGAGAATAGCATAAAATGACTGAAGGAAATTTTTCTAACACCTCAACACATTGTTCTAAATATTCTGGTGCTATCAAATCGTCACAGGCAGCCCATTTGAAGTATTTTCCCGTTGCTAATTCAAAGGTACGATTATAATTGCGAGCAGCCCCTAGATTTTTTGCATTGCAGAAATAGCGGATTCGCTTGTCTTTAGCAACATATTCTTGGCAAATTTCGGCAGTATTATCGGTTGACGCATTATCCGAAATAATGAGTTCAAAATCTTCAAAGGTTTGCGCTAG
>JBDGQV010000011.1:0-4814 GCA_042218725.1 Halothece sp.
GGCATCTGTAAAGCCGCCGTTCTCTATGTCTTCCGCACCCTTGTCGATGACAATATTCCCCTCAATGCCGGTTGTTTGAAACCGTTGGACATCATAATTCCCGAAGGCTGTTTATTAAATCCCACGCCTCCTTCGGCTGTGGTTGCCGGCAATGTGGAAACATCCCAGTTAATTACCGATACCCTTTATGGGGCATTAGGCGTTATGGCTGCGTCTCAGGGAACCATGAATAACTTCACCTTTGGCAACGACCGCTATCAGTATTATGAGACTATCTGTGGCGGCGCTGGCGCTGGCAATTGCTTTCATGGGGTTGATGCCGTGCATACCCACATGACAAATTCCCGTTTAACCGACCCAGAAGTGTTAGAGTGGCGCTTTCCTGTTTTAGTAGAACAGTTTGGCATTCGCGAAAATAGCGGCGGCAAAGGGCATTATTCCGGGGGCAATGGCGTTATTCGCCGCATTAAATTTTTAGAACCCATGACTGCCGGAATTTTATCCGGTCGCCGCAAAACTAAACCCTTTGGCTTAGCCGGTGGCGAGTCTGGAAAAGCGGGACGCAATGCGGTGGAACGTCAAGATGGAACGGTTGAAGAGTTGGAAAGTACCGCGACTGTACAAATGCAGCCTGGAGATATCTTTCGAATTGAAACCCCGGGTGGTGGCGGATATGGCAATTTCTGATCTTTAGTTTCCGTCTCGTTCATCTGTTGTATGATACTGGAAGCGCGATCGCGCCGAAGGTGCACCAAATCGAAGATTTAATCCGACCTTGTTTTGTCGGTATTTGATGTACGATTGCTCCTACTGCCGATTTTGAGCTTGTTGTATCCTTAGGTATTTGGTGGGGATTACAGCGCCAAGGATTAAAAATGGAACTAAACCAATTGCAACAACGTAGACTGCGACTCTTAATCGAACATACGTTAGTAACCACGGGAAAACCAGTTGAGGAGTTTAAGCTAGATTGCAATAACCATTCGATTGTGGATGCAAGCCTTGATGAGGATCCCGATTATCAGTTCCCGGAATCCGCTATTGAAGCGTTGCTTCCCAACCTGGTTAAGTGTGTCGGTTGGCACGGAGATATACCGGAATTAGTTCGCGAAGAGCAGTTTGAATCAGTGGAAGAACTAAAAAACGCTTTAACAACTGAGTTGGATTAGCTTAATCCCTGTTCCGCTAACCAAGCCGAAGGCGTGATTGAGACGAAGCCTCACCGCTTCCGGAGGCGGCGATTGCACTATTTTTGAGCTAAGTGTTGTTTATGTATGCCAGATCGCGCTCCCTCCATTTTTTCAGGGTCATGCAGAAAAGCGCGGGAATGGAGATTCAATTAATTATCCAAGCTGGTAATGCTTTTTGACATCGCTGTGAATCTTCCATGTGCAAGACATGCCAGCCGGGAAAGTGACCAAATCCCCTTGGCCTACTTCTACAGGGTCGCCGCCATCTGGAGTAACCGTAACTTTGCCCGCGACAAAATAGCAAGTTTCTGGCTCATCGTAAGTCCAGGGAAATTGGGAAGCTTCCTTGCTCCAAACCGGCCAATTAAAGACCCCAAGTTCGTTTAGGCGCTCCTGAGAGGGTTGACGCTCAATGGTAATGTCTTGGGTTTGAATAGTTTCTACCATTTGACCTCCTTTCCAACTTTGACGCTCCGCTTGCCTAGAAGATGAGGAATTCTTGCTTGATTGACCCACTTCAAGGTGTCCAGTTCCACTCCAGCAGGAGGAGTCTTCAAGATGAGACTGCATTTAATACCATGCGTATTGCCTATTCTACTACTAACGTCGTGAATCGTTCGTACCTTAAGCAAATAACTCTCTGACAACACAACTAAATTCAGGTAACAGGGGACTGGTTAAAGTATTTTCTGCAAATAGGGTAACGGCTAATTTCAACATGGCTTGTTCGCGCCGATAGACTTTAATTTGTTGTTGCTGATAATCTAAAATCCAGTATTCTTGTACGCCTTGGGTGGAGTAGAGTTTTCGTTTTAATTCCAGCTCGCGCTGTTTATCTTTCACTCCCTGGGATAGCACTTCCACCACTAATTCCGGTGCATCGGCGAGGTGTCCTGATTCATCTAAGCATGCTTCTAAACGCTGGTTGCTTGCCCAAACCACATCAGGAATCACACTATCAGTTGCTGAGAAAATGATTCCCGGCGCAACTGCACTGCGACCTAAACCTGTTTTCCGCGACCAACTCTGTAACACTGCATAGACATTCCCAGAAACTTCCTGATGCTTTCAATGAGGCGCACGAGTCACAAATAATTCCCCATTAATGATTTCATAGCGTTTCCCATCTTCTGGAAAAAGTTCCAAGTCAGCAACTGTCCAGCGCACTCCCTCGCTTGTTGTCATTTTCCCATCCTTGACTCACGCTTGTTTCCTTCAAAGTTTACCAACACTTCACTCAATTACCGGTTCTAGATAAAAACATCGGACGATACATGAAAAATTTCAGCTAGTTTTTTGATTTGTTGCTTACTAATTTCCCGTTTCCCATTGATAATTTCGGAAACAACACCACTCGATCCTACCCCTTTCCGGACTAAATCAGCTTGCGTAATTCCTTGCGACTCCATTAAAAATTTAAGGCTAGAAACTGGTGTAGAAGCTTCTCCAGGGGAGAAAACTTGGTTTTCATACATTTCAATTAAAACAGTCCATACATCAAGAATTTGCTCTTCATATTGGGTTCTATTTTCTTTAAAAAAGAGGTTTTCTGTAATTGATAAAGCTTTGTTGTATTGTTCCTCGGTTTCAATGACAAAAGGTAGGATCTCTGAAATATCAAAAGTGAGGGTCATTTTTCCAAGCGTCCTTGTCATACTCAGCATGAGTTAGAACATATTTGATGAAAATTGTGTTTCTTATATAATCAATTCCTACGATTAAGCGGTAACGATTCCCTTTGATATTGAATATCGTAAAGTTGCCAACTGCATCTGCATGAGGAAAAACTTTGCGAACATCCTCAAGGCTATTCCAATTCGCTTTACTGGCAATTTCGTACCAATCATCTAGAGACTGTTTTAAGTCGGGATGCTTTTTCGAGGCCTCTCGAAGCGTTTTATAGCTAATAATCCTCATCGTAAGTTCTCATATAACTTAATCCTCTCATGACGAGAGGAGAATTGTCAAGCTGGCTTCAGAGAAGTTGCTACAGCGAAACTTATTTTTCGGGCGTTTTAACATCTTCCTGCAATTCCTCTCTTTCAGGAACGCCACTGGTGGAACTATCCACCTTCAAAGCCCGCCACAAGCCATAACTTGAGATTAACAGAAAGATCGCGATCGGGATTCCAGTTGTTAAAGAAGCAGTGCGTAGGGCTTGCAATCCCCCAAAGTAGAGTAACGTGGCAGCAACCGTTCCTTCGGCAAGTGCCCAAAACAAGCGTTGTACCCTGGGCGGGTTCGGGTGTCCCCCAGAGGTCACCATGTCATCCACTAGAGAACCTGAGTCAGAGGAGGTTACGAAAAAGATAATGGTGAGTAATGTTGCTAATCCCCACATCAACACATGAAAAGGAAGATTTTCCAAAACCGCAAATAGGGCTAAGGCTTGATTTTGCTGAATTTGTTCTGCAATTCCCCCTGGGCCATATAATTCTTGATGAACCGCAGTTCCGCCCATGACCGCAAACCAAAGAAAGCCGCTTAAACTGGGAACCAGCAAGTTAGTCAGAATGAAAGAGCGAATGGTGCGTCCTTTAGAAATACGGGCAACAAATACACCCACAAAGGGAGACCAAGAGATCCACCAACTCCAGTAAAAGAGCGTCCAGTTTGCTTGCCATTCCGCATCCGGTTCGGGATTAATACGCAAGCTTGTGAAGGGAAGATTTTGAATATAATAGCCTAAGCCATCGGTAAAGACTTCTAATACAAAAACCGTCGGTCCCGTAATGAGAACAAAGGCAAAGATTGCAATGGTGAGGAAGATATTAAATCGGCTGAGAAATTGGATGCCTCGATGAATCCCAGAGACAACAGAAATGGTTGCTACTCCTGTAATAATAGCAATTAAGATTAACTGCGATCGCGTCTCTTGGGGAACACCAAACAGAAAGTTTAAGCCGGCATTCACTTGTTGAGACCCTAACCCGAGGGAAGTTGCTACCCCAAACAAAGTTCCAACAGTACACAGTACATCCACCGCATGACCGGGCGCTCCCCGAATCCGTTCTCCTAAAAGCGGATATAATAGCGATCGCGGGGCTAACGGCAAACCGTGACGGAAATGAAAATAAGCTAAGGGCAGTGCTAGTGCTGAATAAATTGCCCAAGGATGGAATCCCCAATGGTAAAACGTAAAACGCATGGATTCTCGAAGGGCAGAAGCCGTTGTTTCCTCTTGCCCGGTTGGCGGATTGAGAAAATGCAACATGGGTTCCGCTGCCCCGAAAAAAACAATACCAATTCCCATGCCAGCACTGACTAGCATACTGAACCAGCTGAGATAGCCAAATTCAGGACGAGTATCGGGCGTGCCTAACCGAATGCGGCCAAATCGGGAAAACAACAGCCAGACAATGAAGATGAGTAAAACCGTGGCTGTGAGGATATAGAACCAACCAAAGTTTTCTACAATGCTTGACTGCAGAGTTTGAAAGGTTTTTTTGGCGTGTTGAGTAAAAACGCCTCCATAGAAAACAAAGCCGATAACAATGGCAGCTGCGGGTAGAAAAACCCAGG
The DNA here is from genome assembly GCA_042218725.1 of Halothece sp. Lineage (GTDB taxonomy): Bacteria > Cyanobacteriota > Cyanobacteriia > Cyanobacteriales > Rubidibacteraceae > Halothece. The sequence continues at coordinate 4,713 of JBDGQV010000011.1, forward strand.
GTTCCATTGTATTTAGGAAACGCTCTAGAGGAGAGGAACGACGCATCATTAAGACGGATCTCTTGGCAATAGCGACATCTACAATAAAGAGAGTTCTAGTTA
>JBDGQV010000110.1:0-1494 GCA_042218725.1 Halothece sp.
GGCGGTTGGCGGAAAAACAAAGCCAATGGCGGCATCCTGATTGATATCGCTGATAATACCATCCTTTGTCGCGGACTCTCCATGCCCCATTCTCCCCGTTGGTATCGAGACCAGCTGTGGGTGTTAGAGTCAGGCTACGGGTCATTAGCGAAAGTTGATATCAACACTGGAACCTGGGAAACAGTGGCAACGGTTCCCGGTTTTACGCGGGGCATTGAATTTTGGGGGGATTTTGCCTTTATCGGTTTATCGCAAGTGCGAGAATCGGCAGTGTTTAGCGGTCTTCCGCTGACTAAAAGCTCAGAACCCCGTTATTGTGGCGTTTGGGTAGTCAATATCAATACGGGAGAAACCGTTGCCTTCCTCCGGTTTGAAGAAGGGGTTCAGGAAATTTTTGGCGTCAGTGTGCTTCCCAACATTCAGTTTCCCGAAGTGATTGACTGGGATGAGAACTTGTTGCGAAGTTCTTATGTGCTTCCCGATGACGCCTTGCAAGAAACCGTTCAACCCAGTGAAACGCCGCGCACGATTAATGATGATTTGCAACTAGGGAATCAAGCCTATCATCAACGAGACTTAGACACCGCAGCCCAATACTATCAATCCTGTTTAGAGCGCGATCCTAACTTTACCATTGCGCGCTACAATCTCGGTGTGGTTTACCTAGAACAGGAAAAATCCGATTTTGCCCTGGCTGAACTGAAAGACGTCATTGCAAATGACCCGAATTACGCTGAAGCCTATAATAATATGGGCATTCTCTACCATCGCCGACATGACCTTTCCACAGCTATCAAGTATTTCCGTCAAGCTATTTCCCTGCAATACGAATTTCCCGATGCACACTTTAATTTAGGAATGACCCTGTTACAAGCCGGAGAGTTTCTCCCAGGATGGGAAGAGTCGGAATGGCGTTGGCAAACCCCAAAATTTACCCCCTTTGATTGTCCCCATCCCAAATGGCAGGGAGAGGATATTCGCAACAAAACCTTATTAGTTCATACCGAACAAGGGGCAGGAGATGCCATTCAGTTTATCCGATATTTGCCGCTGGTTGCCCAAAAATGTCAGCGATTGTTGCTGTGTTGTACTCCAGATTTAAAACCGTTATTCGAAACCGTAGAAGGCATTGATGACATCTATCTTCCCGGCGACATTCCCACTACTGCCTTTGACACCTACATTCCTCTGATGAGTCTTCCTTATCTCTTCCAAACCACATTAGACACGATTCCCGCTAATATTCCCTATCTTGGAAGAGGCTTAGTGGAACAAGAATTTTCCTTGCCAGACCCCAAACCCAACTTACCCAAAATTGGCATTGTTTGGGCAGGCAGTCCCACCCATCAAAACGATCATAATCGGTCTTGTCGCTTAGAGGATTTCTTACCGCTTCTGGAATTGGACAATTTCTGTTTTTATAGCTTGCAAAAGGGAGAACAAGCCGAGGCATTGCAAAGACTTCCCAAAGATGTCCAAGTAGTGGATTTAAGT
>JBDGQV010000111.1:0-5487 GCA_042218725.1 Halothece sp.
GTCCGTATGCAACGCCTTGTTGGGGTAAAGAGGAGGTACGTGTAGCAACCAGGGGAAAACAAGCGCGAAAGTGTCATGAGGGGCAATCTGGTAAATTTTGCGGTTTCTCAACTTAGCGCGATCGCTTCTCCGAAGCGGTGAGCCTTCGGCTCAATCGCGCCCTACAAGTTTGTCACGGCTAGAAAGTCTGCGACCCACCAGCCGATTGAAATGAATTGCACTAAAAAACAGCCCAGCTACGCTCGGCTTATTGGTAACGATGTAGCAGAGCTACTTACCTTCGTCGCGCTCTAACCATTTACATCGGAAAACAACAAGATAACGTTGAGGCTGACTACACTAACGGAATCCTGACGCTGCACTTACCGAAAGTAGAACAGGCCAAGAACCAACAAGTAAAAATCAACTTGGGTAGTCAGTCGCAACAAGCCATTGCGGGTTCCAGCGGATAGTCCTAGCTGATTACACCTCCCAACACTACAACCCCCCTTCCAAAGCGGGAGGGGGAAATTTTTATACCGGTCAATCATCCGGCGCGATCGCGCTATTTATCAACAAAATATATTAATTGCAAGTCCAGTAGTAAAGTCCAGCACTAGACTATACTCGCTAGACTTACTAGACTTTACCACTAGACTTATCTAGGTCTATCGGGTATAGTGGACTGGTAGACTAGACTAGACTTTACCTGATAGACCTACCATGGCAGAATTTTATCCTGTTGCTCAACTTAGAGGCCGTTACGGTATCGGCAAGCAAGCAGAAATCAACCGCAGAAAGCATCTTGGCATTAAGCCCGAAAAGATAGACGGTATTTCTTACATTACGGAACAGGAATTAAATACACTAGACCTACTAGACCAATGGCTAAAAGATGGGAATAAAATGAAGGACTTTGATAAGAGTCTAGCGGTAGAGTCTAGCGGTGGACTTACTAGACCAGACTCGGTAGACTTCGACCAACCCGACTATCAAGAAGCGACGATTATTGAAAGTGAAGAAGATAAGCAGCAACCGGAATGGGGTCCCTTAATTGAACTGCTAGCTGAGAAGATGCAACCGCCTCGTTCTCCTATCCAGAACTGGCGAGAACTGGAAGAGGCTTCCGAGAAAGGTTGGTTGCTAACGACTAGCCAAGTACATGAATTAGCAGGTGCTAAACCTCATGGATCTAAGTGGTATCGAGGCGCGTTTGTCTTCACTAAAGCCGGTAAAATTGGACGTGAGGCCGGTTGGTTGGTTGAGAAGCTATAGGTGGGATCGCGCCTTCCTTATCAATACTGCGCCACTGCAACACGCGATCGCGCTTTCTCCTTCATTAAATATTAATCCCTGTTGGCTAAGTCTTAACTGAAAAATAGCTTACATTCTGAAGTTAGGAACATTGACAACTGCGTGGAAGGTTACGTTACTCTTTGATAGCAGTTATTTTATCTAAATAATTATAGGTAGCTTTTAGGGGATTATTAAAGTTACTACTTACTGATTACTGATGCTTCTTTTAAAAAATTTAGCTTACTAAGGTATTTCATTTAGCTTCTCAAGTTTAATCTTAGTTGTCTCGGCTTAGTTGAGGCAATTAGGGGCTTTTGTATAGTGATAATCAGAGGAGAAAACCATGACCAATTCAAACTTTTCCAACTATCTAAACGATGAATTAACCGGAATGCCGATCCTAGAGTCAGCATTGGAACAAAGTCAGGAGTGGTTGCAACAGTTTGCCAATCGTCCTGACTTTACCGAGAAGATGCAACAGGCGTTTGGCGAACAGGTAGAAGCTGCGACTCTACGCGAAATTTGGACTAGCGGCAGTTTCGCGAATTTGCCTGAGATTGAAGTGCTTCCTGCTTCTGAAATTAATGGAGCAAGTGGGGCATTTGCTAAGGAAAACAATGTCATTTATCTATCCCAAGAGTTGCTCACGGAAGGCAATTCAGAAACAATTACTTCTATTTTCTTAGAAGAGTATGGCCACGCCCTTGACAAACAATTAAATCCCTCTGAAACAGAGGGTGATGAAGGAGAATTATTTGCTTCTTTTGTGGAGGGAAAAGACTTAAGCAGGCAAAAAATAACAAATTTGCAGTCAGAAGAAGATCAAAAAACTATACAGTTAAATAACCATAATGTTGAAATAGAACAAAATAATGGGGGAAGTGAAACCTATACAATTGTTACTCCTGACATTAAAGTAGTTCAATATATAGATGATGCTGTAAGTGATAGAGTAAATGAGTTACTAGATACGTTTAGAAATGACTTTGATGTAACTAGTTATACTGAGCAAATGTTTCTTGCTCTGAATAAGATAGATTTTCTATCTGTACTTCAGGGTAAAATACAAGGTCTTATAAGGACAATAGATCCGAAAACACCTCCCTCTCCTCCACCAAATCCTGAGCTCCCCGGTTCCCCAGTAGATCGAAAACCGGGTAAGATTCCATTCGTTGATCCAATAGGTTCAAAAGATGTTGCTGCTGCCTTTGGGGTACTAGGATTAACAAAATCTTATAATACTAATCCGCCTGAAAGTTTTGGAGGCAGTTCATTAGAAACTAATCCTACAGAGTGGGAACAATTTGTCTCCTCAAAAGAGTATAGAGGATTTACTCAAATTCCCAGCCTTGAAATTACCATTAACGCATCAACAAAAGAGATAGTTGATGTTCAATCCAAAGCTGATCAAAATATTTACTCTGAAACCGGCGGTTCTTTTCCGAACATAGACACTGACCAAGAAACAAATATCGATATCAGTGAGACAGACAGCTATGGCTTTACTAGAACTCCCAACAGGGATGTAGAACAAATCTCAATAAATAACAAAGGTCTTAAGGAAGCTGCTCAAAATGTTAATGATTTTATTCCCCTTGTTGAGCTACTAAAAGGAGATTTTAGTAGCTCCGAAAAAAGAAATGACTCACCAGAACTTACCAATAGTTTTACTTTCCAACCAAATTCGAATAACGAAAGCGCGAGTTTTTTAGCCGAACAAGCATCTCGGCTCTCAACAGAGAGTCGAGCATTTTCCTTTATTTTTACCAGAAGAGAAGGGCCTTTTATTTTTCGACAACCAGAAGGAGAGGTTAATTTTGACGGGTCACGCTTTGAGCTTGAGGTACCACGTAGTGTCTTTCCAACAGCCAGTCTTTATATCAATAATAAACGCGTAGAAACAAAGCAACAAAAAGATCTAATTGATTTTATAAAAAAAAGTGAGAAAAACACTTTTAACAATAAAGGTGAGGGACCGTTAGCACCACCAGCTAATGACCCATTAGAGTGGTCAGGATTTCGAGTAAAAAATAGTGAAGGACAAGGACTCAGAAGCAATCCTATTCCTCCTCAGAGTAGTGGAAATAATAGCAACACTCAATTTAAGGGGCCAAGTGGTGCTTGGTTCCAAGCACCTTTTGACTCAAGCGTTACTTATTCTGCAATTAACGGTGCAGAATTTACAGAAATTGTAAACTTACCAACAGGTGGAAATAGGAGTGGTGTTAAACCAGCGGGTGGGAACTATACTATATCTGTTCAAGGTCAACAATTTGAAGTATCTCCGGAATCAAACACCTTTTTTAAGGCAGAGCCTGAATTTGATTTTGAACAAAAAGTTGGCGAGCCAGTTTCTGAATTTACGATATCTGGGATCAGTGCTCAAACAGTTTCAAACCCTCCTTCAAACTTCAAACTTCAATTAGCATTTAATGAAAACATTGCCAGTTTTGAACAAGGTTCAGACAAAACTCAAGGGACAGATTTTGTAACCGCTGTTGACCTATCAGGTTCCTTTGATGACGACCTCGGCAACATTCAAAGTGCAATTCCAGGAATTGTCCAAGCCGCAGAAGGTGAAATTTCCAATCCCGAATTTGCCCTAGCTTCATTCTCTTCCCGATTCAGTGGCGGTTACCGAGCTGATGTCGAGCGAACCACTGAAACCGACAAGATTGTTGATGCGGTAAAAAGCTTTTCTGCTGATGAGGATGAATCGCCTCGAACGTCTCTGGCGAAAGCTGCTCAAGGCAATGGGCTAAACTTAAGAGAAAACTCGGAACGAATTATCCTGCTCATCACCGATGAAGCACCCACTTCAGATGAACGTCCGGTTTCTGAGGTCCGCAATACGCTAGAAGCGAATAACGCTACCCCGATTTTTGCTGTCACTGAAGATGTAGAAAGCGATTATGAAAGCCTAGTCAATAGTTTAGGTCGCGGAAAAGTCGTTAATATCACATCCGACAGCGATACTTTAACCGACGCAGTACGCTTAGGCATTGCCGAATTGCAGGGCAACGTAACGCAAACTGGTGATAGCAGCAACAATAATCTAGAAGGCAACAACAAGGATAATACTATCTTTGGCCTTGGCGGCAATGACACAATCAAGCTAAAAGGCGGCAGCGACACCGGCGATGGCAGTCCTGGAAACGACCAAATTTTTGGCGGACCTGGCGATGATGACGGGGGCACTCTCCGCGGCGGCACCGGCAACGATACCCTAGAAGGCGGTCCTGGCGATGACCGGTTGGAAGGCGGCCTGGATGCCGACACCATGAAAGGCGGTTCCGGCGCCGATGTGTTTGCTGGCCCTCCCAACGCGCTGGATGGCGATACTATTACCGACTTTACTAATCAAGACACGATTGAAGTATCCGGGGTTCAATTCCAGCAAAGCGACCTCTCAGTTGAATCTGGTTCTGCCATTTTGAAGCCCGATGTTAACGGCGACGGGACAGCAGATGCCGAAATTACCCTGGAAGGCTTAAATGCCAGTGCTAATTTCACGGTTGCCAGCAATGGCGAAGGCGATACAGAAATTACCTTAGGAGAAGCCAACGATGAGCCGACAGTAACCAATCAACCGCCAGTCGCTAAAGATGACGAGCTAAGCACCGATGAAGATACTGCCGTTAGCAGCAATGTTCTATCCAATGACAGCGATGCTAATAATGATTCCTTAACAGTGACCGCTGTTCAAGGGAAAGCGAATCAGGTAGGGAGTGAAATTTCTCTAGAATCAGGAGCTTCCTTGACCGTTGAAGCCAACGGCAATGTTCAATATAATCCTGTCAGCGGCGAATTTGACTTTTTAGAACAGGGAGAAACGCTTACCGATGAATTTAGCTATACCATTAGCGACGGTCCCACTAAGGACAGCGCTACCGTTGCCGTAACCATTGAAGGGGTTAATAGTGCACCAGTTGCCCAAGATGACCAACCGGGAAACGGGTTTAACGCCAATCCGGAAGCCTTTACCACCGATGAAGATACCCCTCTGACAACGCCCAATGTTCTGGCTAATGATAGCGACCCTGAAGGAAAGTCTTTACAAGTCGTTGGCCTTGATACTAGCAATACCACAGGAACTATAACCGACAATGGCGATGGCACCTTTACCTATACGCCTGCTGAGCAGTTTGATGAGTTAGAACCTGGAGAAACGGAAACTGACAGCTTTAGCTATACGATTAGCGATGGCTCGGG
>JBDGQV010000112.1:0-6059 GCA_042218725.1 Halothece sp.
AACGTCCGGATAATCAACCACTCTTTAATCCTAAGAAAGCGCCAACAACTTTTACGCTTATTAAAATCAGTAAACATTATGCCGGTTTATCTTCAAATCCAAACTTCCGGGGAAGGTATTGGAAACCATTTATCGAAGCGTATTCGAACTGGAAGAGAATATACGAATCCAACGATTGGCGACCCCTAACGATTAATCTTGAAACAGGACAAATTCAATATAAACCTCCTAGATCAAAGCGAGGGATGGTAACGATAGTACCACCCAAGAAGTAGGTTCTACGACCCGAGAAGGGGGTCGATCCATGAAAACCTTTCATATAGAGAGTTAGATCGATTTTTGTCCCACTTCGGCAATCGCTTGTTTTCTTGTCAAAATAATAAGTAGAGCAAATTTGAAGGTAATTTTATGAAGTCCAATAACCCTGAATCAGAGCAAGTTTTTGAAAAACTAACCGCTAAAGCTATGCGGATACTTCTTGAAAAGGAAGGATTAACTTCAACCGAACAAAGCCAAGAAACTAATACAGTAGACAGTGAAGATAATGAAGGAGGAGGAGGGGCTAAGGCGAGCTAGTATGGCTCTTTATCAGCTTCTGAAGATAAATCGAATTCTTTTATCCCCAACCTCCAACAAAAAACTTATTTAACTAATTAAATGGTAACTCAGGTTGGGTAATTTGATAAGGAAAATTCACTTAATGTGTAAATTCAGAAGCTGAGTAAGCCACTAGGAAGCCTAGCCCGTAAGGGCATGACAAGTACATTATATCAACTTGATATAGAAAATAGTCAGAGCGAAGTTAGGCAGTTAGGGTTATTTAATCCTCAAACTAATAAACAAGAAACGCCAGCTTTCCAAGCCTGTAGCCTTCGAGCTGAGAAGTCCAGAGAGATTGAAGTAATCGCTACAGATAGAGGCTATCGCCTCCACTGGCAGGCTCAACCAATTGGGATTCACTTAAGCCACAGCGAGGCCACAATCTTGGCTGGGCGGTTGCAGAAGCGGATAGACGCGGCATTACGGAATGGCAAAGAGATTGATTTCGAGTCAAAACACTGGCGGGAAGTCCACACCTCCCTCTTAGAGAAGGCTATCGGGCAAGGGGGTGAGGTCTGATGAGAGAGTGGATTCGCCACAATCGTCGCCGGCCTTGCCCGGCCTGCAGCGGAACGAAAAAGGGATGCCGTACTAATACGAAAACTAACATTGTCCATTGTCGAGGCGATGATCCAAGTTCTGAGTATCGTTTTCTTAGAGAAGATAAGCACGGCTTCGGCATGTATAAACTAGAAGCCGAGATTGAGGAATTTTCCGAGCAGAAAAAGCAGGAATGGCTAGGGGAGAAACAACGGGAACGGGAACAAAAACAACGCCAACGGGAACAGGAGTTAAAACAGCAACTGCCGGATAGAAAGCGCGATCGCGCCATCCGAAACCTTCTTTCCCAACTTTCCCTTACCGAGGATCACCGCGCCCAACTCCAAGCTAGAGGGTTAACAGATGACCAAATTGCAGAAGCTGGTTATCGCAGTGTTACTCAATGGCAACCGCTAAATCAGCAGGTGTCGCCCCGATTGCCAGGAGTGAATTGCTATGGCAATAAACTAATTACACCAGATAGCGGCATCTTAATCCCGATTCCCAACGAAAAAGGACAATGGGTAGGCTACCAACTGCGACGGGATCATCCCGAAGATGGGAATAAGTATCTTTGGAGTGCTAGCGAAACCAAACGGGAAAACCGCCCCACCGTTAAAAATCGGGATGATGAATTGCCCCTTGGCGTGTGGGGAAGTCGTAGCGATGATGGTGTGGTTTACTTGTGCGAATCGCCTGGTATTAAGCCCTACATCGCCTCTTTGCGCTTAAATCATCCGGTGATTGGTGCCGCCGGGAATAACTTTGCATCCTCTCCCAATGCACTGTATAGGGCATTAACTCAACTGGGAGCTAAGAAAATCGTTATCCTCCCTGATGCCGGGGCCATCATTAACCGGCATATTCATGAACAGATTAAGCAAGCGGTCGATCTCCTCACCAATTGGGGATATCAGGATATCGCGATCGCATGGTGGGGGCAGATTGAAAAAGGCGATGGCGACATTGATGAGATATCGGATGATGCCCTAGCCAGTATCGAACATTTAAGCACTGCTGAGTATTTCGATAAAGCTGAGCAGTTACAGCGCGATCGCCATCGCAGGGATACTAAAAACGCGATCGCTAAACTGACCAATGTTGATAAGCGGATTAACAAAAAATACTTTGAGCCGAAAGACTTAGCGGATATGCCCGAAGGATGCCACATTGGTTGGATTGTGGGCAAGCAAGACACTGGGAAAAGTGTTACAGCGAAATCTCAGGCACTCAAGGCAAGACAAAAGGGCAAGGCTGTTTTCGGAAATACTCACCGGCGCTTATTGTCGCGTTTGATGTCAAGGAAGTGGAGCCAAGATGGCACTTATATCCCATTTGTGGAAGATAAGGGAGGACCGCAGAGCGAAATAGGATTCACGTTTGTCATCAATTCCATGCACTTGGAATCGCAAGCCCAATTTAGTTCCAACGATTCAAGGCTAAAGGGAGCATTTGTCTTTTTTGATGAGTTTGATCAGATGTTAGATGCCCTCTTTAACGACAGCACAATGGAGAATCGGCGGGCGCTGATTGCCCAAAACCTAGCTAAGACGATCCAAAATGTTGTGGCTAGCGGGGGCACTGTTTTTTTCGCCAGCGCCGATATTTACGATTTCCATAAGCAGTTTGTTGAGGATATCTTCAAGCAGACTTGTAACATTGCGCCTAAGAGCTACACCATCGTCAACGATTACAATCCGGTAGCAGAAGAAGGGTGTGACTTAAGATTCTATGACGCTGAAGGTCCTGACGACAGCCCCGCCGGGATTTATGCCGACACGATCCAATTAATCGAAGAGGGCAACAAAATTCTGCTTCAGACCACTTCCCAAACGGTTGAATCACCCTATTCTACCAAGAATTTAGAAGCGGACTTGAGAAAGCGATTCCCAAATCTTAGGATTTTGCGTTGGGATAGTGAAACCAACCGCGATCCCAACCACGAAGCGTTTGGATTTGCTGAGAAGCTATCCAATGACCAAACTGTTGTCGAGTATTACGACATTATCATAATGTCGCCTGTGGCGGAAACAGGAGTCTCGATTGATGATCCCAACGGTCATTTCGACTACAATTCGATTATTTTTAATAGCGGTAACCAGGACACGAGGGCAATTAGGCAAACAATCCGGCGACTGCGGAAGTTAGTCCCTCGATTGGTGTATGTCGCCCCTCGAAGCAATTCTAAAATTGGAACCGGAAAAACAACCCCGCGAGGGGTTCTTCGGGATAATTCGCGCCAAGTTACTAAGCTGAAAAGCATTTTACTATCAGCAGGTGTTACCGAAGAAGAAAACGAATTAGACTTAGGTGACGGCGACGATTTTCAATTATTCCTCAAGCCTTGGGCATACAGTGCCACATTGAAAAACCTAGACTTTGCCGACTATCGGAACGCAGCCCGTGAAGCCCTGGAAAAAGAAGGATACACTATCGAACGCACTTCTGGTGCTTACGATATATTGCTTGGCTACGAATACAGCCAAGGATATGAAGAGGCAAAAGAGGAACTGGGAGAAACCCGCGATGATAATAAAGAAGCTCATTATGAAGCCATTGTGAAAAAATCCAACCCGGATGACGATCGGTATGAGCAATTGCAAAATAAAACCGACAAAACTGCAGATGAGCAGTTAGAACAAGAAAAAGGATTCCTAGCCCGCGCCTATAACGTGGATATCGATTACCGGCTAGTGGAAAAGCATAACGAGGGCCGCAAAGACTGGCTCCAAAAATTAAAACTGCACTACCACTTAACCGATGGCAATCAGTTCTTAAACGAAAAAGAGCGTTCCATGTTGGAAAGCCTTACCGAAGGCAACGGCAAAGCCTTTGGTCCAGAAGCGGTAAGAAGAAGCAAATTGCTTAAAATCCACTGGCTCAAGGAGTTTGGGATTGACCAATTCCTTGATCACTCTTCCGATTTTGAAGACGGATTGTGTAGCGATGTAACCTTTACAGAGGAGGATTTGCAAACCTGGTACGATTCAGCGATCCAAAAAGAACGAGAGCTTAAGCAATTCCTAGGCGTTAATGTTTGGGGTAAAAATAAAAACAAGGAATGGGAACGAGTAGCCCCCAAGACACTCGCTGATAGATTTCTAGCCTTGGTTGATTTAGGGTTGCAAAGTTTCCAGAGACGTAATGACAACGGCGATCGCGTCCGCGTTTACTATGTCAGGCGAGTTGGCAAAACCAAAGACAAAGACCTACTCGAAACGAAAGCTAAAATCTTCCAGGCTTGGCTCGAAAAAGATAGCGAAAATAGTGAGTCCAATCACAAAGATTCGGGTACTGTCTTAAAATCCCCCTATAATATTACCAATACTACCCAGAACTTTAAGACAGAAAATTCTAAGACAGACCAAACCGGCTCAGTTTCCTCTGGCGATCTGAATAAGGAATTTGGCTTAGTTGAGAAAGTTGAAGCAATAGAAGATTACGATCCTTGGGATATTGATGACCCCTCAGTCTGGCAAGAACTGAAAATTAATTCACAGCAAGCCGAAGGGCAGAAGCGAAACTATTACTCCCGCCACTTCCCCCTTGGAGGGCAAAAAGCTTGTGAGATTAAAGAAGCGCTACTGAGTATTCGTTGCGAAGCCGATTTGAGCTTCTTCAAAGAAAATGTGCCGTATAAAGACCTAACGAACCGAGTTCGGCGGGAATTACTTACACAGGAGCAAAGAGAAGCAATAGAGCGAATTAAGAATGAAGGCGACACGCCTGAAAAAACCAACAACGTAGCTTACGGCAACTTTGAAACTTCAGAGACAACTAACGTCAGCGATCGCGCCCAACCAGCCCAAGAAACTGCTCAACCAGCCAATAATCATCCCCCGTTGGAAGAATACGAAATTGGCCAAAGAGTTTGCTTCATGAACGAGAAAGGCCAGTGGCGAAAAGGTTTCATTGCTGATTCCCGGTGGCTCCACGACGGCGATTTCCAAAACTGGCAATTTCGAGGATGGCTGTGTCGAGAGAGTGTTTGGCAAATGGAGGGTGGCGTAATAATCCCTTACCAGCAGTGCATTATGCCCTTGATCGCTGATACCGCTTAATGGAGGTTCTGCAATGAATCACAAAAATTTAGAAGAACTCGGGAAAATTGCTACATATGAAAGTTTGCCGGTCGCTGTTGCTATCGCGATCGCGCAGAGAAGAAGAGATGTGAGATTCAATGACTCAACAAACAAAACTTTGGAAATTTCAAATAAGCGGAAAAGTAGTTCCCAAAGCTCGACCGCGCTTTAATGGAAAAACTTCCTATCTTCCTTCCAATTACCGCCAGTGGAAGGAAGATGCCAAGACACAACTTGCATCCCAATCTATTCCAGATGAACCATTGGAAGAGGTGTCAGTTTCGATTACGCTTTCTGGAAAACACTCCCGACGAGGCGATCTAGATAATCTTGCTGGATCAATTCTTGATGCGCTAGTAGCTTCCCAAATCATTCGGGACGATAATCTAAAGTGCGTTTCCGGGCTATCTGTCCAACTGAATTATTCTGCTAAAGATGATCCAACAGCACAGATTACCATCGAGTAGGGTGATTGTAGTTTCGTCTGTTCTCCAGGCGAAACTTCTGGAGATGGCGCGATCGCGCCCTAACTTCCTTCTCGATTGATCTTAACCCCAACCGACTCAAGCTCGTCTTGCTTGGCTTTTAATGAAATTTGCATTTGAGAACATAACTCTAGAACTCTTATCGCGCTATCCATCGTTTTTGGATCGCTAGGGCTTTCTTTAAGACATCTATCAATACATTCTGATGCACTTTCAATCAACTTCGGAATATGCTCAGTCCACCGGAACTCCAAATATCTTTGCTTTTCCCTATACTTTTCGGAAAGTTCTTGGTCTTCTTGTTACCTAAGCCAGTAGGTCGCCCTACTGACTCGGCTCCAGAACGGTACGT
>JBDGQV010000113.1:0-13400 GCA_042218725.1 Halothece sp.
TGATTGAACGCAATGGCGAAACCCAAAAAATTACTGTGCAATTAGAACGGCTTCCAGTTTCATCCAATCGTTAAATCATTGATGATTTATCTCACTTTTACTAGTTAATTAATTAATTGTCTTAACTTGCTTAGTTGGCTTATTTTGTAACAAAAATGCCAATAAAAAGACTCGAAACAGCGAATGAAATTATTGTAATTACCATTATACCTAATGAAGGAACTGATAATCAAGTTTCAAAATTAGAAGCTTTATTAAATGGTGAAATTATTGAATCAATTGAATATGATTTAAAAAAAGATAAAAAACAACAGGAAGAGAAATTATTTTATCGTGTCTTCAATGCTTACTTTCAACCAATAAGTATTTACAGTTGCTATGTGGATAGAAGAAATGAAGATGGAAGTCGAACTTTTATCATTAAATTTTTGAAACTCCTCTAAAATTAAAAATAATAGATTATAGTAATTCTCTAATTCATGAGGTACACCTTCTAATTAGACACAGCTCGTTTGTAGCTATTTTTTTGTGCCTCACCTGACTGGGAACTGCTATAACAGTAAAAAAGTTTCAGAAAAATTAAATAACTTAAAAGTCATGGTTGATGGCTAATTAAGTTCTTGACTGTTTTTTTTAGCACAATTAAACTAGATACTAGTAAGTAAAGTTCCTGATCAATTACAATACATTGTTATTTCTTTGAACCTAGTCAAGACCAAGCTAAGAAACAGTTAAACGAGACAATGAAGCATTCATCTATTTTACTAGGAACAATTACTTCAGCTTTTCTATTTGTAAGTCAAACTGCGACAGTCGCTCAACATCCCAATCCCCGAATAAAAGAAACATCGAAACAACCAGTTACTTCCAATAGTACTGGAAGTAACTCTAATGGAAGCAACTCTCAAATTAATAAAAAGGAGTTCCAACGTTTTGCCAACGCATTCAAGGGAGTCCAAAAAATCCGAAATGAGTCCCGAAAAAAAATTGAGCAAGCTATTAAAAAACAGGGACTAACCACTGAAGAATATAAAACATATATTAAACAGCAACAGAACGCCAAAAATGATTCAAATCAATCGAAATTCAGTGAACAAAAACAGCAAAAGTTTAAACAAGCTGAAGCTCGTATTAAACAAATTGCACAAGAAACACGAACTAAACTAAAAGAAGCTATTGCTAAGGAAGGCTTCAAAATGCAACGTTTTAAGGAAATTTGGACACAGGTGCAAGCAGATCAAAAACTACAACAGAAACTAAAACAAAAACTACAAAATTCACAATCATAGTTTTTTAGATATATAGAGCTAGCCTAAGTTATCTACCTCATAACTGTTTTCTAACCTTCAAACTGAAACTATCAACATTATTAGGGAACTTGTTAACAAGGTTCCTTGACTAAATCACATCCACTGATAGCATTACAGTTAAGACACACCTTATTACTTATACATGAGACCTCTCTTTTTGGGAGGTCCATTTATTTAAATTTTCAAAACTTAAAGTATTGTGTAAAAAAAATTAGTTGTTCTGCTTAAATTAGTAAGGAAAATGATACGCTAGGGAATAATTGGAATGTAATTGCCCATGTCCACTCCGACCATTCCCTGGATGGAGAAGTATTGTATCTTCCGGCAGGGTGGTGGCACGAAGTGACAACCTTGGGGGATGAGGTAGTTTGCTCCATTAATCGCTTTTGGCATCCTCATCCCTTAACGAAAGCAGCTTGGTCGTGGAATAAGTGGCGGGTACATTTGGGATCTGCCCTGGCACTTCCCAAAATTTTATGGGAAAGCATCAGGAATCCGCAAACCAGAAAATCCTTATTGCGACGAATTTAGGAATCCGGTTCAAAGCGTTTTTCCCAATTCTGATAATTCGCTTTCGCTTCTTGGGCTAAGGGAGAAAAGGACAGGATTTGAAACACCGCCCAATTGACCACGGAAAGGGGAAATTTCAAGGGTCTGGCAATATCGAGAAACAGCACCACCCGATAGCCATTGCTGTTATTCCAAGCCTCGTGGGGAAAGGTATCATCGAAAATTAAACTTTGCCCTTCTTCCCAATGGGCAACTTGATCGCCAACCCGAATGCCGCAGGCGTTTTTGGGTTCCGGCACCCTTAATCCCAAATGATAGCGGATCAATCCTTTGTGCTTGCCGCAATGTTCTGGAATATGTTTCCCGGGACTTAAGATGGAAAAAAAGGCCACCTTCAAACCGGGAATATCTTTAATCAAGTTCCAAGTTTGCGGACAGCGATCGCAGTTTTTCTGGGCAACAAAGTTAAAGGCACAGAAATAATACGTTTTCCAGCCATCATCTTGGCTAATGCGTTGTTGCCGAGGCATAATGTCTTGGAAGTTCGGCAATTCTCCCACCCGTTCCAGCACATCATCTAATTCTTGGCGAATGAGATGCCAATTGGCTTCCAACTGTTTCGCCCAAGGAAACTGGTCGGTGGTAAAAAAGACCGAATCTCCCACTCGCGAATATTTGGGAACTTGCGCTTCCAGCTTTTTAATGGCGGGGGTGTTAACCAGGGTTTTGACCCAATCTTTTTTTTGCATAGCTACTCCTCATATTGCGTTAAGTTTCATCAATAATTAAATCTCGCCCCAGGGTTGACACTTGGGAATCGCTGGGAAAGAACACTTCTTGTTCTACAGTTAAATCTGCTAAAAAGGCGCGATCTTCGCTGATGTGAGGGAATTTGAGATGATGTTCCGGCATTCCTTTTTCCATTAAACGTTGGTGCAACTGGGCAAAACTGCCTGGCGCTAAGATGCGCAAGCGCGGCGGAGGCACCTGATCTCGGCGCTTCACTTCATAAGAGGCGTGAATGGCTTTTAAGCGCCGATCAAATTGTTTTAGAAATTGTTGGGGATAAGGCAGACTCGAATCGGGAGATAGTTCAATATTCACCAGATAGGCAGGGGGCGTTTGATCATCCGAGAGAGTAATACAGAAACTTTCTAGGGAAAGATTAAATTCCTGTTGGAGTTGTTGCATCACCTGGATGGCATGAAATTCTGTTGTTTTTTCCGTGGTTGAAGAGAGGAGGCCGCCGCGTCGGTAACGAAAGACGATCAGGGGGGCAGTGCCATAAAATCCCGCCACTTCTACCACATCACCGATGTCGTAGCGATAAAAGCCATTGTAGTTGCTAACCACAATCCGATATCGTTCTCCGACTTTTACTTCTTCTGCCAGTAGGGTACGGGGTTGGGATTTTTCCCACTCTTGGGGCGGAATGAATTCAAAAAAGGCCGTTTCAATGGCAAGGATGCTTCCATCTTGATTAAATTGGGGCGTAATGCCAAACATGGTTTCAGCAGAAGAGTAAATGCCCCCAAATACAGGAGTATTGCCAAAATATTCGGGAAATCGTTGCAAGTAAAAATCAGAAGTGCCGCCTCGGGCAGTGACAACGCAGGAAAGTTCTGGCCAGGCAAGAATGGGGGTTAACCGTCCGGCTTGATGCAACACTTGGCGCAGTTGTTGCGCTCGTTTTGGGGCAGGCGTCAGTTTTTTCTCTAACTTCGCTCGCAACTCCGGTTCTAAATTCAACCAAGGCGCGATCGCGCCCCGTTCCAAATCCTCAATCAGTGATTCGGCATAATTTTCCAAGTAGTGGCACAATCGTAGGGCTAACACCGGGAAATTGGCGGCAATGACTCGGGTATGGGGATTTTTTAGGGCAAACAGCAGACAAACATAATGCCGTGCCAAACTATCACTGGGTTCTAAGGCTTGGTAAGGATGAGCAAACAGTTGTCGGGCCAACATATTCATTGATCGGAGATGGCTAACGCTCACTGGGCCATAGGGAATCCCTGCTGGGGTTTGTCCCAACAATTGGACCGAACTGGCAACTAAAATTTGCCCAAATACCAATCCCTGTTCTGCCCCTGATTTTATCCCAAAGCAAATACTGGTTAAGTTCGCTTGCCGGTTTACTCGTTGCGATTGTTTTGTAACAGGAATGAGTTTCTGTTTGCCCGTGGAACCGCTGGTCATGTTCATATATTTCACAGAATCAGCAGTCAGGACATTGGAAGCCCCTTGCGCAATTTGTTCCACGTAGGGGTGATAATCGCGATAGTTCAGCACCGGAATCCGTTTTCGAAATTCCTCAACGGTAGTAATGTTACGAAAGCCATATTGACGGCCAAAGGCAGTATCTTGATGTTCCTTTAAAAGAGATAGAAGGAACTGTTGTTGAACCGTTGCTGTCCGTTGCGTTTTTCGGGTGAATTGATGGGTGACAAATCGGGCAAAAAGTTCAATTGGCGTTTGCAGAATCGAGTTCATAACAGTTTAATGACTTGCTGAAGAATTAGACATTAGACACATAGGAGGGACGCAGCAATTGTAATAAAGCGAGCGCGATCGCGATGGCAGTGGCAACGAAAAAAACCTGTTGGCCTCGGGCTTCCCAAACTGGGCCCAGCAAAATGGGCGATAAAAATTGTCCCAGAGAGGCAGTTCCCGTGCCAAGAGCAAGTAAGGTCGATCGTTGTTCAGCCGTGCTGAGATCGGCAAGGATATTGTAAAGGGTGGGCATCACTAAGCCAAACCCTAAACCAAAGCCCAACGCTGTGATCAATGCCCAGGAGGCGCTATTGAGGAAGGGAATGACAGCAAGGGTTCCTCCCATTGCCACAAATCCCAAACTGGCGGCCACAGTTTGTCCAAACTGCTTGGCAACGCGATTGGCACCAACAGCAGCAATCAGGGCAGCGCCGATGGCGCGAGCGGCTAAAATCATCCCATTGAGGACTGAATCAGCATCAATAGCGGTTTGGAAATAGAGCGGGGCATAAACAATGACGGTATAAAATACCACCGAAGAGCCAAATAGCGTCAGCAGTACTATGCCGACACGACTGTCTTGGAAGGGTTGATGAAGGGTTTGGAGCGATACTTGCTGATTGCCATTGCTTTTGGTGTTGTTGGGTTCTTGAATAATGACTCGCGCCGCGATCGCGACCGGTAACGCAATGCCGTAAAGACAGAACGCAAATCGCCAATGAAACGACCCTAACCACCCGGCCAACAAAGGCACAATAATGCTGGCAATGGCAATAATACTCGCAGTATAGCCCATTAAGCGCGATCGCGTCTCTCCTTCAAATAAGTGGCTGACAAAGCCAAGACTAGCGGCAGAAATGCCCCCATTGGCAATCCCCACTAATCCCCGTAGAATCAAGAGTGCTACTAAATTTTGGGAAACAGCCCCCGCCATCCCGAAAATGGCAAACCCCAGCAAGGAAGGCAACAGAACCGCTAATTTCCCCACGCGATCGGCTAATAATCCTAATAAGGGACTTGCCAGGGCAACGGTCAAGCGGGGAATACTCACCAACGTGCCTGCCCACCTGGGATCCAGGTTGAGTTGTGCTACTATATCGGGAAATACCGGCGCGATCGCGCCCCCGGTAAGACTGCTCAGACAGCCAGCTGCCAACAGGACACTCAGCATGGGAAGTTGTTCGCGGGCAATGCCGCTATCGAGTTGGAAACGAAGTCGTTTGGGGAGTGCCATAATTAAGGTTTAGACGTTAGAGATTGATTCACCCAAGGCGTTAGATCCCGCCCCAGCAACTCGGATAAACGTTCCACATCTTCGGCAAAGGTGTCTTGCAGGTGTTCTTTCATTTCCGGGGCAAGGGAAGGGGGTTGTTGCTTTACCGCATTTAGGGTGCGCAAGCCTCGGTGCAACCGCAACAGCGCCAGTTGTTGCCATTGCCATATCGGTCCCCCGGTTGAGGAATTGGTTGCCCAATTCATCACAGTTTGGGGTGGATGGAACAATAAGCGTTGCAACCAGGCAAATCGATAAAATTGGCTTGGTTGCCGTCGAGGAAAGGACGTTCGTCCATCATCTTCGACACCGAGAAACTGACAAACCTGTTGGTAAGTTTCTCGGGGATTGCGTTTGAAATCATCAAATACCAAAATCAGACAGCGATCGCGCCCAGCAATATTCAATAATTGCTCAATCCATTTACCGAGTTTTCCCGCCTCCTTATACTGTAATAAACGGGGATCGCGACACAAAGGGGGCAAATTTTCACCGCGCGCTCTCGATTCTTGAAGTTCCCAAGCTTCCTGGAAATCCCAACAATCTTCTTCCATTATGTACAAAAGCCGAAAATGGTAGGAACGCAATAGATCAACGGGATTGCGCACCATGGCGATAAATTTGGCATCGGGATTCATATCGAGAATGCGGTGAAGCACCTCATCAGAATAAATATAAGTTACGGAACCTTCCCCAATTGCAAAATGATGGGGGCGGCAATGACAGAAAAATTGCTGGGTGTATTGATTCAGGTAAGCCTGGAAAGAGGAATAATTGGCAGGGGATTTAAACAGAAAGTGCGTTTCCTTTGGCCGTGACAAACAAATATTTTTATGCTGGGAAATATAACGGCTTAAAGCTGTCGTACCGCATCTTGGGGCGCCAACAATAAAAAAATTCGGTAAATGATTCATAAACTTATGCTAATGGATGACCTTTTGTGTTCAAGTTTTTAAGGGTCTTACTGTTTTTTCTTTCCCGTTATAGCGGTTAGCAGGGAAAATTCAACTTGATATTGCTTATCGGATGAACCGTCAATCAATAATGAAAAGGCGATCATGACAGAGTCAGTTTGTGGTTCGCTTCAACCATAGAACTCTCTAGCGAGAGGCATCTGCGAAAAAATATAATCGGGCATCACATCCCTATTGAGAAAAGAAACACCTTGGATAGTATTACAGGAGATGGACTGAAATCGCAACACTTGGCATGGATCAGCATTAAAAATGGGTTGTTTTAATCGCTAATTGTGGCGCTACCATCTAAATGTGAAGTATGAAACACCTTAGTGTTCCCTGAGAAAGCAATTTTTTTCAAGTGGGGCTAAAAATGAAGAAAAATCGAAACTTCCTATAGATTTGCGGTTGAGCGTTTCATTTCCCTCATGTTTCCCCTGCTAGATGATTTTCAATTGTGGCGCACAATATCCAAAAGATAATGGGCGAGTTGCAATTTGCTGCACAAGGGAATTTCTTGTTCCGATCCATTTTTCCTTAAAACCACACACTGATTGCGATCGCTGCCAAAGCCCCCTTCCTCGCGATCGATGGGATTGGCCACAATATAATCTAGGTTTTTCCGTTGCAGTTTTTCCTTCGCCGGCTTGACAAAATCGCCAGTTTGAGCAGCAAATCCCACTAAAACTTGTTCGGGCTGTTTCTGTTGACCTAAGGCAGCAGCAATATCGGGAACACTGGCAAGGGGCAAACAGTTGGGAAGATCTTGCTTAGGCAGTTTATTCGCCGAATAATCGGCAGGTTTGACATCTGCTACCGCTGCGGAGAGAATCGTATAGTCAGCCTGAGCAAAGTCAGCGATCATTGCCTCATACATTTCTTGAGCAGTCACAACGCGCTTGAGATGCAGTTGCGGGGAAGGGGTAATTGCGATTTCACAACTCCCCCCATGAATCAGTGTCACAGTCGCCCCTCGGTCGATGGCTGCTTGCCCGATCGCGCTTCCCATTTTTCCAGTTGCCGGATTGCCGATAAACCGCACCGGATCTAGATATTCTTGGGTTCCGCCGCTATTAATGAGTATATGTTTCCCAAGAAAGTCCCGTTTGCCTTGGGTATAGAGCAGGGATTGCACAGTGCGTTGCAGTTGATCCGGTTCTGCCATCCGTCCTTTTCCGGCGCGATCGCAGGCCAGCAATCCCCCAGTCGGTTCGATGACATGATAACGCGCATCTTGCTGGATCAATTGCCAATTGCGCTGTACCGACTGTTGTTCCCACATGTCGGTATTCATGGCAGGTGCCAATAGAATCGGACAATGAGAAGCAAGAACCGTATTGGTCATTAAATTGTCCGCAAATCCGTAAGCGAGCTTTCCTAGGGTATTTGCGGTTAAAGGAGCAATAACAAATAAATCTGCCCATTCTCCTAAGGCAATATGCAACGGACGGGCAGAATTTTGCCAAAAATCGGTATCCGTATAGGCATGATGACGACTCAGTGTACTAACCGTTAAAGGAGTAATAAATTGTTGCGCCGCCTCCGTTAAAATCACTCGCACGGAAATTTCTGCTTGATAAAGATGGGAAATTAATTGACAAATTTTATAAGCAGCAATCCCGCCGCCGATACCGATTAGGACATTTTGTCCATGGTTCATATCAAACTAAGCTTCATCAAACATTTCCATATCCAACAGATAGCGATACGGTTCAACCAACTCCCAATTATGGAACGCGATCGCGCGCAGTAAATGCCAATCTTGCAACGCTTCAAAAGGATTATTGTAGTCATCCTTTTCCAACCGTTCTGCCAATTGACGTACCTCTTCTGCTGTTAATTGTTTAATTTCTTTTTGGGAAAGACTTACCGCAGTCATGACAGCCTCCGTTAGAAACCCTTGCTGACATTATCCTAACCCATGAATCAGAAAAGAAAAATACAAAATATAACGTTAATCTATTTTTAAAGAAGTTTTTATTTTTTAGGTAGAGTTGCTAAAATCTGGTTCAATTAAGATTAAGTTAAATAAATTAAACGATGACACCAACTTCGAAAAAGCGACTCACCCTATCTCTAGCGGTTTTAACCCTCAGTACGGGATTCATGACCACAGCTTGTGAAAACAATACCGGCACTGATACGGCCAACCAAACCGAAACCGCAGAAAGTTCTCCCGAAGCGCTTAAAATTGGCACCTTACTGCCTACTACCGGCGACTTATCTTCCATCGGTCAAAATATGCCCAAAGCGGTTACTTTGGCTGTAGACACGGTAAATGCCTGTGGCGGCGTTAATGAACAGCCAGTAACAGTCGTTCAAGAAGATAGCCAAACCGATCCCAATGCTGGTGCGTCTGCCATGTCGAAACTAGCAGAAGTGGATAAAGTTGCTGGCGTTGTTGGAGCGTTTGCCAGCAGCGTCTCTGGCGCGGCTGTTGATATTGCCGTTCGAAACGAAGTCATGCAAATTTCCCCAGGCAGTACCAGCCCGGTTTTTACCGATCGCGCCAAAAAAGGGGAGTTTAATGGTTACTGGGCACGAACCGCTCCCCCGGATACGTATCAAGCCCAGGCGTTGGCAAAATTAGCTAGGGAAAAAGGATTTGATCGCGTCTCGACGGTGGTGATTAACAACGACTATGGCGTTGGTTTTGAAAAAGAGTTTGTTAAAGCATTTGAAAAAATGGGCGGCACCATCGTCAATGATGATGATCCAGTTCGTTATGATCCCAAAGCAAGTACCTTAGACAGTGAAGCCGCTGCTGCCTACAGCAATAATCCCGATGCAGTAATGGGAGCCATCTATGCTGAAACTGGCAGCTTATTACTGCGTTCGGCATACCAGCAAGGGTTAAGTAAGGGCGTTCCCGAACTTCTCACTGATGCTGTTTATTCCCCGGAATTTGTCAAGGATGTTGGGAAAGCGCCAAACGGAGAATCAATTATTCAAGGGGCATTTGGTACAGTTCCTGGGGCGACTGGCAAAGCGTTAGATACCTTAACTCAAAAGTGGGAAAAAGAAATCGGTGGAGAAGTAACCGCCTTTGTACCTCATACTTGGGATGCCACCGTGTTAATGATGCTTGCTGCCGAACTAGGGGATAAAAACACAGGAACTGCCATTAAAAATAATTTGCGTAAAATTGCTAATTCTCCCGGCACAGAAATTTCTGATCCGTGTGAAGCGATGAAACTAGTTCGCAATGGAGAAGAAATTAACTATCAAGGGGCCAGCGGCAACATCCAATTTAATGAATATGGCGATACAGTTGGCAGTTACAATGTTTGGACGGTTAAACCAGACGGTTCCCTGGAAGTTGTGGATCAGGTTAAACCGGAAACCGGTGAATAATTAACATTATTTACTTCAAAAAAAAGAGAGACGTTCTCAAGGTTAACGTCTCTCTGAAGAAATTGATGAGCTTCGGGCAACAGCCCCGTCCTCACGCTTTGCTCCGGTCTATCCAATCGGATGAGCGACGGGAAGGATAGCCCGTCCTTCCTCACGCTTTGCTCCGGCTTCGCTCCGGACGGAATACCTTGTAGTCGGCAATCGAGAAGTGGTATGATTGTAGCAACAGTGGAGGGAGATATCACTTCATAATCTCCGATTTGATGCTAGAGTGTATCACTTTGAGATCTCATTCGCCCTTAGAGGAGAAGAGTTCATCCTCCTTCAATGATTGACTTAGTTTTGAGGGAGGTTATAACCAATCCCCACTGTGATTCCCCATTCTGTTTCATCATTAAAGCCAACATTTAAGCCAGCATTAGCTGTAAATTGACGGGAAAGCGGCACGTCAACACCAGTGGTTAACAAGCCGCCTAAGTCATCTTCAGACTCATCATCGGTTGTGAAAAAGACGCCGCCGCCGATATATGGATTGAAAGAAAAACCTCTGTCTCTCACTTCGACATCTTTAGTCGTAAAGTCATAGGTAACAGGAACCAGAATTGCTGAGTTATCCCCAATTATTGCACCAGGGCGAAAAGAAAGATCTGGGGTCAGTTGAATTCGACTATTAATGGTAAATTCAGTATTTCCTAAAGCAGTGTTCCCATCCAGACCAATATTTAAACCAACCCCAATATAGTTCGGATAATAAGGGTTGCGACGAACGCTGCGAGGGCTAGGACCGCGACGTTGCAATTGCGCGACATTCTCATTTCCACTAGCAGCTTCTGCTGTCTCATTAGAAGCATTCCCGGATTCTGAAAGCAAGCCGGCATTAGTGGCCGCTTTCCCAGGAGTTGGCGGTTCTGCCTTAGCCGATAGGGGATTTGTTACTCCTAGAAATGGAGTTATAAGTAGCGCTAACGATAAAAATTTCGGTGAAATCATTGCTAAAACCTGTTAATAGCGGTAATACTTGGAAAACTGCTTAATAGCTCTGCATAGTAGAGTTATACGACCTAATTCTAACATTTACTTCCCAGTTATTCCCTCATAGAAGTGAATTCATTAGCAAGCATTTCGTTTAATGATTTGATGAACTGAAAGAATAATTAATATTGAGTTAAGTTTCTCTAGCTCCTAGTGATACACTCCAGCATCAAATCGGAGATAGTGAAGTGATATCCCCCTCCACTGTTGCTACAATCATACCACTTCTCGATTGCCGACTACAAGGTATTCCGTCCGGAGCGAAGCCGGAGCAAAGCGTGAGGAAGGACGGGCTATCCTTCCCGTCGCTCATCCGATTGGATAGACCGGAGCAAAGCGTGAGGACGGGGCTGTCGCCCGAAGCTCAAATAATACCCAATAGCATGGGGAAACTGTCGGGAAAGCGCCAATCATAGGCATAGTTTCCCGTTCTGAGCAAAGGAAACCAGAATCGGTCAATGGTCTTGCTGAACCAATCGCTATTGTCCAAACAGGAATCCTTATCCCTTTAACGTACTAGTATCTCCAGGTTTTGGCGATAGTCCCCGCAATTATTCAACAATTGTTCCATACAAGTCATAAACATCTGCATGGGTGATTTTTGCTTTGACCATGCTTCCTAAACCGGCTTTCCCTTGAAGATACACTAGGCCATCAACATCCGGGGCAAATCGGGTTGAACGCCCGATAAATTCTCCGGTATTGGGTTTTCCTTGTTCTACTAACACATCAACGGTTTCTCCCACACAGGCTTGATTTTTCCGGGTGGCAATGGGCTGTTGCAAGCTCATCAAGCGATCGCGCCGTTGTTCCATGACTTCCTGGGAGACTTGATTGGGTAAATGATAGGCTGGAGTTTCCTTTTCTGGGGAGAAGGTAAATGCCCCCATTAAATCAAACTCATGACGCTCAACAAAGTCGCAGAGATGTTGAAAATGCTCTTCCGTTTCTCCAGGAAAACCAACGATAAAGGTGGTGCGTAACACGGCTTCTGGAAGTTCTTCTTTCAGACGATTGATAATCCCATCATTGACGCGGCCCTGCCAAGGACGGTTCATGGCGCGTAAAATGTCAGGATGGGAATGTTGCAGTGGCAAGTCCAGATAAGGAATAACGTTTGGGGTGTCTTGAATCGCTTTGATCACTTTCGGCGTCAGTCCGGTGGGATAGGCATAGTGCATCCGGATCCAAGGCACATCTACCTCTCCCAAAGCTCGCAACAATTCTGCCAGTTTCGGTTCGCCGTAGAGATCCAGGCCGTAGTTGGTGGTAATTTGGGAAATGAGAACAATCTCTTTAACGCCCTGTTCTGCTAGACTGTGAGCTTCATTAACAATGGATTCAATAGAGCGCGATCGCTGTTTTCCTCGTAAGTGGGGGATAATACAGAAAGCGCAACCATAATCGCAACCTTCTGCGACCCGCAAATAAGCCACTGCTTCTGTGGTGGTGCGATAACGGGGAACAGTTTCATCAGCAATGTAAGTGGGTTCTTCCGTAATTTCCTTAACGCGCTCTCCCGTTTCCACGCGCTCAATGACATCGACAATTTTTCCATAGTCTCCCGTTCCCACCACTGCTTTGGCTTCGGGAATCTCTTCTAATAATTCTTCTTGAAAATGTTGCGCTAAACAGCCCGTGATGAGAATTTTTTTATCGGCTTCAGCAAGTTCCACTAAGGTTCGTACTGACTCTTCTCGGGCTGCCTCAATAAAGCTGCAAGTATTGACAATCACGTAATCAGCTGTTTCTTCGTTACTATCAACCTGATAACCTGCTTCCGCCAATAAACCTAAAATATGTTCCGAATCGATCCGATTTTTTTCGCAACCAAGGTGAGAAATAGCAATGGTGGGTTTTTCAGACATAAATGAAGGCGATGCTCCTAACGTTTGCGTTTACAGTCTAATTCTCTATCTTGGCATAATAGATTTTTTTCTGCTTCAAGCATTAATGGGTAATACTTTGACACTCCTCTTCATTCAAGGAAGAGGATTCTTCATTCTACGATCCGTCTTGCTGAGACAGGATTTCTCCAGCATCAGTAGAGGACAGATCTCCTGAAGCGTAGATTCCGACGTGCCCCGTCGTATTCAAGGCTTTATTTAGAATGTTTAGTGCTGCATTATGATCTCGATCCAATTCACATCCACATTTACAAATATGTGTTCTTTGGGATAGAGATTTTTGAACAACAGCATCACAATTAGAACAATGTTGAGAAGTATAATTGGGAGAAACTGCAACCGTTATTCGTCCATATTTACTTCCAAAATACTCCAACCATTTTCTAAATTCGTACCAACCCGCATCATTAATCGATTTGGACAAACAGTTATTTTTAACTAAATTTCTAATTCTCAAATTTTCATAGGCTACAAGATCGTTAAATTGTATGACACGGAGTGCGAGTCTCTGTTAAACTCAGCAGGGAAGTCGCCCTCCCTACTGGTCTTCAGAACGAAGCATGAA
>JBDGQV010000114.1:0-12585 GCA_042218725.1 Halothece sp.
GGGCGATTGAACTCGACAACTCGATGTTGATTTTCATTCGCGATCGCACTAAAGTGTGGTGTTAGAGAAAGAGTCACACTAAAAGCAACAGGAATCAATAGTTTCATGTGGACCTCCTTTGGGTCCTGTTTTTTCTATGAGTCAAACTTAAGATAATTTTGAGTCCGGAAACTTCCCCCAGCTTATAGGCTTTATGTCCTTCTAAGGGATGATTTTATAATCGCAATTAAGGATTAACTCTTAATAAGTGATTGCCAATTACAAAAATTATATCGTTAGGAATATAGCTAATTAATTATGAATTATCCATTCTATATTGTTGATGTTTTTGCCGTTGATCAATACACAGGAAATCAACTTGCTGTGTTCACTAATGCTGAGCAACTGAGCGATCATAAAATGCAAGAAATTGCGAAAGAAATCAATTTTTCTGAAACGACATTTATTGATGCTTCGCCTGAAACGGAAAACTGCTATAATGTCCGAATTTTTACACCGAAACAAGAGTTGCCATTTGCCGGTCATCCTACTTTAGGAACTGCTTATATTATTCGGGAATCTGTCATATCTCAACAAGAAAAAATCAACTTCAATCAAATAACACTGAACTTGAAAGCAGGAAAAATTCCAGTCAAATGGGAAAACACGCCACAGGGAGAAGAAGTGCTTTGGATGCAACAAAACCAACCGCAGTTTGGTCAAACGATTTCTCCAGAAACCATGGCTTCTGTGTTGAACATTTCTCCGGAAGCCATTCATCCTAACTTCCCGATTCAAGAAGTTTCTACAGGCGTTTATTTTTTAATTGTTCCGGTTGCTCGTTTAGAAACACTCAAAAATATCAAAGTCAATTTAGATGCATATTATCAATTAATCAATTCCCTAGAAGCGAAGAGTATCCTTGTTTTTTCCCCAGAAACCTATGGAAGTGAAAATGATTTATGCGTTCGGGTTTTTGCTGATTATTTAGGGATTCCGGAAGATCCGGCAACGGGAAGTGCCAATGGCTGTTTAGCAGGATATCTTGTGGAAAATAATGTTTTCCCTAGTGGTGGAGAGACTTTACAAATAAGAGTGGAACAAGGGTACGAAATTAATCGTCCTTCTTTGCTATTGTTAAAAGCAAATCAAAATAAAATTGAAGTGGGCGGACAAGTTAAAACCATTGCTCACGGGCATTTTTTCTAAATCCGCCAATAACTCTAAATGGATTATTTTTCCATTAACGCTTGTATTTCCGGATTATATAAACGTAGATAGTTCCAGTAGTTGCCAAAAACAGATTCTACATACCCTTTCGTTTCCGGAAAGGGAATTTTGGCGACAAATTTATCTGGATCTTCTAGCCCATAACGGTCAATCCATTTCCTGACATTGCCAGGCCCAGCATTATAACTAGCAATGGCTAACATGGAATTATTATTGTAGCGATCATGGGTATAATCTAAATACCAAGTTCCTAAATCAATATTATCCTCTGGATCGGATAAAGAATAGTTTTGCAAGTCAATTTGATTGGCAATCCATTCGGCGGTACTGGGCATAAGTTGCATTAATCCTTTTGCCCCAGCTATCGAACCAATATCCTTTTCAAACCGAGACTCTTGACGAATCAAACTAATAGTTAGTAAAGGATTTAATTCCCGTTTTCGGGAGTAGCTTAAAATCGTATCATTATAGGGAAACGGAAATAAATGATGCCAATACATAGGATCCTGTCGGAGCGTTTGCCAACGGGAAACTTCTTCCGGCATTTCTCGATATTGCAAGGATGAAATTTGATTAATTCCCTTTAAATAATGACCTTGCGTTAAGTTTAAAACCCCATCGGTAAATTGTTCTTCCACCGATAAGGAAGACTGATGGGCGATTTCCGACTGCCATAATTGCCATGCTGCCTCATCTTGTTGCAATCGGTACAATTCTTGAAATAAATCGGATCCCGCGGGCAATCGGGGACGCAAGGCTGGCTTGACTACCTGGGGTTGTTGGTTGCGAAGGGTACTGAAATCTCCCACCGGCAAGCCGAGATGAACAGCAGAACGCCAGGCATAATAAGATTCTGGATGGTTGGATAAGGTGTTTTGAAAGCTCGTCTGGGCTGCTTCGGTTTCTCCTAGCTGTTGCAACCATTTTCCAGCCCAAAATCCAGCTTTCGCGGCGAGGGAATAGTTTTGATTTTCGACAGTAATGGCTTTTGCCCAACCAACGGCTTCCGTTAATTGTCCCTTTTGCGCTTCTTGTTCCGCCATTTCCCAACGATAGTCAATTGCTTGTTCAGATTGGGAATAGTTTTCTAAAAGGGTATTTCTCGCTTGTTCTGCTAACTGGGGACTTCCCTGGCTTTCCAAAAGTTTGGCTTTCCTTAACAAGGCAGCAGGGGCTTCTGTGGGAAACTGGATAATCGCTTGATCCAGGTAAAAGATCGCGTCTTGGGAAGATACTAATTGGGCAAGACGAAGTAATGCCGAACCTGTCTCTTTGGCATCGGGAAAAGTGTTGAGAAGTTCCACATAAATCGTTTTCGCGGTATCACCATCGTTGCTCAGTTCTAAGCCTCTAGCATGACGATACATGTTCTTGGGCGTTTTTGGGGCATTGGCATAGGCTTTGGCCGCTTTCCCGTATTCCCAGTCTTCCCAGTAGCCTTCTGCAATGGCTTCCCAGTCTTCGGCGTCAAGTTGGTTGGGATACTCATTCACTAAGCGATCGCGCACCCGGTCCATATCTTCCGCGCTCGGGGTATAATGAGCCAAAATCTTTAGCGGCTGCAGTTGATTGGGATCTTCGGCTAAACGTTGTCGGCTAATTTCATGGGCTCGGGGATGTTCGGGAAACTGATTTAGCAGTTTGTCCCACTGCTGGGCGTCATAGCGTCCCAACTGATAGGTCGCTTCTGCCACAATGGCTTCCTTGGGATGTTTTTGGGTCAGTTCCTGCCAAATTTGTTGGGCTTGAGCGGTATCTCCCTGCAATTCATGGGCTTTTGCCCGTTTAAGCCAAATTGGGCCGGATAGTAGAGCATACTGTTGTTCCAGCCCCTGCAATCGCTCCAGGGCAGTTTCCGGTTGCTTGTTGTCTAAGGCGTCAACAGCAAGTAAGTAACGCGCTCGATTTTGATCTAACTGATGCCCCTGATCGGCTAATTGTTGCAGTTTGACTGTTTGTTCCGACGGCGGCAACGAAACCAAACGGAAGATCTCTGAGGATAGATCGCTGTCCGCATTCAGTGTCTTTGGCGGCGGTTGAGGCGGTTTAACAGTGGCTTCCTCCCGAGTTTGGGTCACTAAAACAGTGGTCGTCGTCAACAAGGCAAGGGCAACTATCCCGAGCCAAAATTGCCGCGATCGCGTTTTCATACCGTTATTCCTTTTTCATTAATTCAGGGCATCTTTCAGGGCAGTTCGGGCAGCCAGATGGTTGCGAGTGGAACCGAGAATTTCTGCTTCTCGATCTAACCGGGCTTTGGTATCTTGCATTTCCAGCAGGGTTTGTTGTTCGGAGGCAACCCCGTATAAATTGCTCGCTACCCAAAACGATAATTCCCTAGGCAAATCTGGAATGTCATCGGGAAGTTCAATGGTTTGGTCCGTTAATTTTGCGGATAATTTGACCACATCCTTTAATAAGGATTCCACATCGCTAGCAAGGGGACGCAAGTCTGTTTCGGGAGGTTCATCATCCATCCATTCCACTAACCCCACGCGATAGGGTTTTTCTCGCACCCAATCCAAGACACGAAACCGTTGTTGCCCGAGGGTCAGCATTTTCATGCGATCATCCGGGAGACGTTGAAATTGAGAAATTTCGGCACAACAGCCTACCGGGGCAATGTCTCCTTTTACCGGATCAAACATTAACACGCCAAACCGGCGATCCGTTTCCAGAATGGTATTCATCATCATGCGATACCGAAACTCAAAAATATGGAGAGGAAGCGGACGACCCGGAAATAAAACAACGTCCGGCAAGGGGAAAAGGGGAAGTTCTCTTACAGCCATAGCGGTTGAGGATGCCATTGCGTCTTACAATTTACGAGAGAAGTTATATTTCTTTCTACTGTAACTAATTTTTACAATGAAAAGGGGAATTGATCCTCGTTCCTGAGTTATTTTAGAAGTTATGACCCTAAGCAAATCCTCCTGGCAAGTTGATTTTTATCGTCGTCCCCAATCGAGCAATGAAGCGTCGGTCTGGGAATTAGTGGTCTGCAAGGAAGCGGATCAAGCTGTCGTCACTGAGTCTTGTTCCCAAGCCGAAGCAACGGTGGATTGGTTAACCGCCACTTTAACGGACATTGCCCAAGGACAGTTGCCAGACAAGATGCGGGTGTTTCGCCCGGAGTCGTTGCAGTTATTGCAGTTAGCAGGGGAAAAGTTAGGCATTGCTGTGGAAGCCACCCGACGCACCCCCTTATTAAAGCAAGTCTTGCGCGATCGCGACGGGGAAGACAGAATTAAAGTAGAATCGCCGCCCCCGCAACCGTTACCGGAAAATATTTGGGGGGAACAGTGGCAATTTGCCAGTCTTCCTGCCGAAGAAATCGAATATCGGATGCCGGAACGTCCCATTCCCTTTTGTGAAATGCCAGAGGAACTGTTTCCGTTTCAGTTGAATTTGGGAACAACCACAGTTATCCCTGGGATGATTATCTATGGCGGGCGCCAGTCTTGGCAATTAGCGCAATGGTTTGCCGAAACCCAGCCTATGGCTATTAATTATGTTCCCACGGCAGTAGGAGAGTCGGGAGGATTGCTGTTAGAAGCCGGGCTGCGCGATCGTTGGGTGATTATCACCTTTGAAGATCCTGACGTTGCCCAAGCAGCGGAGAAATATGAACAACGGAAACAAAACAGCAATGGGTTACACTTTCTCCTCATTCAACCGGATGATTCCGGGATGACGGATACCGGGTTTTGGCTATTGCGAGGAGATTAACGAGGAAAATTATGGCATATCCCCGGGCTAAGAAATGATCGGATTAACCCGGGCCAATTTCTTTAACGCCCCATACCAACATAATGGAAACCAATCTCTTGCAAAGCTTCCCTATCCAGGAAATTGCGTCCGTCAATAATAACAGGACTATTCATTAACCCTGCCATTTTTTCATAATCGAGAGAGAGAAACTGGTTCCAATCGGTTACCAAAACTAACGCGTCACAATGATCGGCTAATCGTTCGGCATCGGTTTCCACAATTACATCAGATAACCCATCCCGAATCCCAGATTGAGACACAATGGGATCAAAGGCTTTCACCTTTGCCCCTAAACGGCTTAATTCTGCGATGATATTTAATGCCGGGGCATCGCGCATATCGTCGGTATTGGGTTTAAAGGTAAGTCCCAGCAAACCGATGACTTTCCCTTTTAGGATTTTCAATTCTTTCTGTAATTTTTCAACGACTAATAACCGTTGCCGTTTGTTGACGTTGACAGCCGATTTGAGAATTTGGGCTTCATAATTATAATCATCAGCGGTATGGATCAGTGCCGACACATCTTTCGGGAAACAAGATCCGCCCCAGCCAATTCCGGCTTGTAAAAACTTGTGTCCGATGCGAGAATCTAAACCAATGCCTTTGGCGACTTGGGTGATATCTGCCCCGACGCGATCGCAGATATTGGCCACTTCATTAATAAAACTAATTTTCGTTGCAAGAAAAGCATTGGCAGCATACTTAATCATTTCTGCCGAACTCAGATCAGTAATGACTAAATCGATGGGGGGAAGAGAGGGATCTTCAGCAAACTCCCGATTCACAATTGGCGCATATAATTCCTGCATTCTCTCTAAGGCTTTATTGCTATTCCCTCCCAAAACAATCCGATCCGGGTTAAATGTATCATACACGGCAGAACCTTCCCGTAAAAACTCGGGATTACTGACGACATCAAACTCGGCTTTAACGTCTTCTAATGGAGGGGCACTACTGTTGCCACTAGAGGCTGATTCTTTTTGGCGTTCCGCCACACCATCGAGAACAATCATGCGCACCCAGTCACCCGAACCAATGGGAACAGTGGACTTATTCACAATGACTTTATAACCGCCATTGAGATGATGGCCAATCCCTTTGGCAACGGCTTCTACATAGCGGGTATCGCTTTCTCCCGTGGCGAGGGCAGGGGTTCCCACTGCAATAAAGAGAATTTCTCCATGATCGACCCCTTTACCCAAATCGCTTGTAAATTCTAAACGCCCTGCTTTGGTGGAGGCTTGCATTAATTCCGAAAGTTGCGGTTCATAAATGGGCGGTTGGCCGCTTTGCATCAATTTTACTTTTTCTTCGTTATTATCGACGCAAATCACCTCATGTCCCGCGTAAGCTAAGCAGACGCCTGTAACTAGACCAACATATCCCGTTCCAATTACGCAAATACGCATAAGTACTAACCCTGATTTTTTACTTTATTGTCCGAATAATCAATGATAATGTTCCCAGCCAGTTGTTACGATTTCGTTACTGATTGAGAATTAAAAGAATAGCGATCGCGAAAATCATTAATGAGCATTTCTAACCCGGTTTGCAGCGGCACCTGAGGTTCCCAGCCTAAAATCTCTCTGGCTTTGGTAATATCAGGTTGACGCTTTCTGGGATCATCTTGGGGCAAAGGCTTAAATCCAATTTCACCCTCGGGATTAATCATCCCCTGAATCTTCTGCGCCAGTTCCAGAATGGTATATTCCCCAGGATTTCCTAAATTGACAGGTCCAATATAATCGCTGTTCATCAAGCGAATTAATCCCTCAACTAAGTCTGACACATAGCAAAAGCTGCGAGTTTGCGAACCGTCTCCATAAACGGTAATGGCTTCATTGCGCAAACATTGGCCAACAAAATTGCTAACCACACGACCATCATTTTCTAACATCCGAGGCCCATAGGTATTATGACAACAAATTCCATAGGTTCCGCCAATAAAGTTCTCATACTCAGGAACTGAAAAATCATAAACATAATCATCAATTTCAAATTCCTCAATATGTTTGACAATTCCCCAAGCAAGATTGCCAGTAGTGTTTGCTTGTAACTGTTGGCTCGTTTCCGCTAGGCCTAAAATGGAATAATTATCTAATCCTTGAACCGTTAACCGATAGGACTTGTATTCTTGAGTATCTTCCTTTCTAACCTTTGTATAAAATTCAGAAACACTTCCCATAATGCCAAATTTAGCCAAGATGAGAACTAATTTTTCGATTATTTTCTGACTGGAACTATTAAAAATAAGCCTCGAACCGGTTGTCTTCGCATTATGGTTGCCATCTCCTTCCCAGAAGCCTTGTAAAAAGTAAACCAACTGTTCTTTGGGAAGTTGTAAAATCCAATTAGGTATATCTTTTTCTGTGCTAAGTCCTTCCCCGAAAGCAAAGTAATTAATAACTAGATCAACAATTAATTTGGAACGAATATGAACAGAGGGTGCTCTCTTTTTGCTAGGATCAAATCTTATTTTGGGCTGAAAACCAAATAATTTTTCCGTTACCGAAATGAGCTTTTCTAAATACTGAACGTTCGATGCAAATAGTAATTGACGATCGCGCTCTTTATTAATTAAGCATCCTTCAGCAAGATAAAACCCTAGGAACCATAACAAGTTTGGGATGTCATCAATATAGTTATGAATTGCTTTTTTAGAATGAGGCGGAATAATTTTCTCTTTGTTTGACCAAGGTAAATTTAACGTTTTCCAGAGTTCTAAAGGCAGTTTATTTGCGCTTTCATATCGTTTAATTTGGGAATAAAATTGACGGGGTGCAATTCCTTTATCGGTTAAATACTGTCGAATAGCTTGAGGAAATTGTTCTAAATAATCAATTACTTTCTCACTGATTACTCCGACTCCTGAGAGATCACTTAGTTTATCACTCAGATAAAATGCTTCGAGGGGTCTCTCTAAAAAGGGAATACAATGGGGAATAGCGACTTTATCTCCCACTTTTAAATCTTTTCCAAAAACAGCTTGGGGCAAATTATTTTCATTGCAAGTAAACAAGCTATGATCTTCTGTAATTTTGACTTGTTTTCCCCAGGTTGTTGTAATTTGATAGCCTTTCTTCCGGACTTGATGCTTCCAAATTGCAGAAATCGGTTTAATCACTAGATTTCCATTGTGATCAAAACAAGGAACAGAAACATTAGAAATATCTTGATGAATGCGGTCGTAACATTCAGCAAAAGATTCGTAGTGAAGCTGATTTCCTTGATAATAAATAACCTTTTGGTCGCCAGTTAAACTATTAAAAATGCGAGCAACTCGAATATCAACCCCATTATCGCGGTGATAGTCAAATGCCAGGGTTTCCGCAATACGCTTGCCTTCGTCGTAGCAATTTCCACAAAGGGCAACTTTACCATTACGACGAACAAAAATCACATGATTGGTAACATTCACACAATAAACATTTCCCGCATAAGGAATTTTTTCAGGAGAAGTGAGGTTTGCTTCGATGGGGTTGCGAATATTAACACAGTAGAGATTGCGGTTATATTTGGCATGAGAAGAAATATTGGCAGCGAAACCACACCGTAAGGCTAATTCTTGAACATTATCTGCAAGTTGTTTCGATTTGCTGTAGTAGCAATAACCCTCTCCCCGCTTTGAACCGTCTCCTAACAGAAGAGCATCAAGGAGAATACGAGACTGACGAGGCGATAAACGCAAGAATTGTCGAGGAATATATTTCTCCCCTGAATTTCCAAGCGGTAATAGGATATTGGCTAACTGTTTGGAGCAAATTCGGAATTGATGATGATCAGATTGGAAAAATTTAAAGCCCATTTTTTGCAGACATTGGGCAATTTTCTCCCGTTTTTCAGGATTTTGCTGAGCAATGAGAATATTATAGTCTGCTACTTCATAATTTCTGCCATTAACAATCCGATTACGCTGACGAACATGAACACAGCCTTCAGAAATATAATACCCGAGAAATTCCAGCCAAGTATCCATTGCCACTTGCGCAACATTGACTTTGGCATTCGGCGGTGGTGACTCTAAGCTAAACCATTGCTGTTCTTCCCCACGAAACGTCCCACTGGTTAATACCTTCCAACAATGCCAATCCCGAGATTCATCTGCTTGTAAAAATTTTAATTTTCCCGTTTTACTGCGAACATACATTTGATGATTGGGTGTAACACAAAAATCATATTTTTCATTGGCAAACCGCAGGAGATTTCCTACATAGGGCTGTACAATATATTCATCCGGCACATGGTACTCTACCTGATTTTGAGCGTTAAGAGTTGCTACGGGAACATCAGGCGATAAGTTTGGAAAAGGCGTCCAACCGTTGGCCGTTAAAATTTCTGTTTCGGCATCGTAGCAGCTGCGAATGCCAGTGCAATTGACATTTCCCCGATATTCTTCCGGTTGGGGATGCACTTCCGGATCGCCATAAACTTCCGAGGTAGAAGCCAGCAAAAACCTTGCTTTCACCCGTTTCGCCAACCCCAACATATGCAGAGTTCCCATGACATTCGTTTTCACTGTCTTGACGGGATTAAATTGATAATGAATGGGAGAAGCAGGACAAGCAAGATGGTAAACTTGATCCACTTCCAACCGAATCGGCTCGGTAATATCGTGACGAATTGCTTCAAAATAGGGATGATCAAGCCAATGTTTAATATTATCTTTGCGCCCCGTATAGAAATTGTCTAAACAAATGACTTCATGCCCTTCTGACATTAAGCGATCAACAAGGTGAGAGCCAATAAATCCAGCACCGCCAGTTACTAGAATTCTCATGTTTTAAGTGAAATTACTATCATTTTGATTTTAATATATTTTTGAGTAATTAGGAAATTAGAATTGATACAATTTTATCGAAAATAGATGTGCTATGCACAATTCCCGCTTTGTTCTCTATTTTCTCCGAGCGCTCTCAGTTATCTAACCCCTAAACCCTAACGTGAAACCGCGAAAACAATTTGCTCAACATTGGTTAAAAAGTGAAAAAGCCCTGCAAGACATTATCCAAGCAGCAACACTCAACCCAGAAGATATTGTCTTAGAAATTGGTCCTGGAACTGGGATTTTAACGCGTCGATTGCTGGCAACTGCCCAAACTGTCGTAGCAGTAGAGCGCGATCGCGATCTGATCAAAAATCTCAATCAGAAGTTTCAAACTCACGCTAATTTAATCCTACTCGAAGGAGACTTTTTAACATTAGATTTAGCGACTGCAGTTAACTCCTTGCCGAATAAAGTTGTTGCTAACATTCCCTACAATATCACCGGTCCGATTTTAGAAAAATTATTGGGAAGCATTGCGAATCCCAAACGACAATATGACAAAATCGTCTTGCTGGTGCAAAAAGAAATTGCCGAACGGGTTTGCGCGAGTTCGGGATCAAAAATCTTTGGAGCATTATCCGTGCGCAGTCAATACTTAGCCCATTGTGAAAAAATTTCCATTGTTCCTGCCAAAGCCTTTTCGCCACCGCCAAAAGTGGATTCTGCGATTATTTCCCTAACGCCTCGCCCCTTCCCTCTCACTGTTAATTCGCCGCAATTGCTGGAAAAACTGGTCAAACTAGGATTTGCCAATCGCCGTAAAATGTTGCGAAATAATTTGAAGAATCTTATTTCTCCCCAACAATTGGAACCAATTCTGGAACAATTAGAAATAAGCCCCCTGGCACGTGCAGAAGCGATTAGTGTGTCAAACTGGGTAAGGCTTTGCAATCAATTGGAATTTGTTATCAATGCGTCACTACTCACTGACAGCACCTGCTAAAATTAATCTTCACCTGGAAATCCTCGGCGATCGCGCGGATGGATATCATGAACTGGTCATGGTATTGCAAGGAATTGCTTTAGAAGATCGAATTGATATTTATGCCGGCAGTACTCAAGAGATCCATCTCCACTGCGAGGATCCGGATGTGCCTCTGGGATCTGATAACATTGCCTACAAAGCAGCCCAGTTAATGTGCCGAGAGTACCCCCAAGCCTACGCGCAGTATGGCGGCTTAGAAATTAATATCGAAAAGAACATTCCCGTGGCGGCGGGATTAGCTGGCGGATCCACCGATGCCGCTGCGGTTTTAGTCGGCATTAACTTACTGTGGAAGTTAGGGTTAACGCAACCGGAGTTGCAAACCCTTGCCAGCCAACTGGGATCTGATATTGCCTTTTGCTTGGAAGGCGGAACCGCTTTAGCCTTGGGAAGAGGAGAAGAACTGAGTGCCCTGGAAGGGTTAGACAATCTGGCAGTCATTCTGGCGAAACACCAAAACTTGTATGTTTCCACTGCTTGGGCGTATAAAACCTATCGCCAACAGTTTGAACAGACGTATTTCCAACAACCGGAAAATGTGGCAACTCAAACCAAACAGGTGCATTCAGCAGAGTTAGTCAGCGCGATCGCGCAACAAGATTATCTCAAAATTGGGCAACTCCTCTACAATGATTTGGAAAAAGTTGTTTTTCCGGCACATCCGCAAGTAGAAGCCTTAAAGTTAGCATTTCAAGAAGAAAGCGAGGTTCTGGGAACCATTATGTCAGGAAGCGGCCCCACCGTTTTTGCCTTATGTCGTTCCCAAGCGGTTGCCGAACAAGTCATGAACTCAGTGCAGTCAAAACTGAACGATTCTACAGTTAACTTTTGGCTGACAAAACTCTCTACCCATGGGATACAAGTTTATTAATTAAGACGATGATTACACAAGCAGAAAAACCAACTTATACGCCCCAACAATATTTAGAATTTGAAACTGCCTCTGAGGAACGTCATGAGTATCATAATGGAGAAATTATCCCTGTGACTGGTGGAACGCCCAATCATAATGAAATTGCTGGAAATCTGTATATTCTCCTCAAACTAGCCTTAAAAAATCAAGGATATCGAATCTTTTACACGGATCAGCGATTATGGATTCCCAATCGCAACCTTTACACCTATCCTGATGTCATGGCAGTTAAGACCCCCTTGCAATTGCAATCTGGACGAACAGATACCCTGATTAATCCGTGCTTTATTGCCGAGGTATTATCCCAATCAACCCAAGACTATGACCGTAGCGGAAAATTTGTTGCCTATCGGACGATTGAGAGTTTTCGGGAATATTTCATTATTGATCAATACCGCATTCACGTGGAACATTATGTCAAAACTGGAACCAACCAATGGTTGATGTCAGAGTACAGTGATGCTGATGCTGCTGTCTCTTTTAATCAGTTTGATGTGGAAATTAAACTGGCTGATCTTTACGAAAATGTTGATTTCATTGAGTCGTATTAAAGAGAAAATTTAAGGATGAAACAATTCATCAAAAAACTGGTTCAAAAAGCCTTAACGCCGTTGGAAAACGAGTTAAAAGCATCCTTTCAACGAGAACTTGCCGGCCTCAAAGACTTTAGCTTCGACAACAGTCTCCGACAAGCCCAAGTTTCCCAAACCTTATTATCGCAACAGTATCAATCGCTTCTCAATTCCAACACCAAACTCCCGAACTTTGAAGAAACAGGATTCCGCATGTTTTCTCAAAATGATGAGGATGGCTACCTTCTCTATATTGGTTAGGCACTAATTGTTGAGAAATAAACGCTTCAAATGTCGTTCCATCAACGGA
>JBDGQV010000115.1:0-6038 GCA_042218725.1 Halothece sp.
CTAGAGACTCTAGGACATGACCGCAATGACTACAAGTTTTAGAACTGGGGAACCATTGATCTCGAAAAACGACTTGCTTCCCCTTCTTAAATGCAACCCATTCTAGAATGTTAAGAAACTCTCTTAGTGCTAAATCAGCAACCTTTCGCCCCCATAAACGGATCATCCCTTTAAGGTTCAGCGTTTCAAAATAAAGCGTATCGAACTGGTCAGTTAACCGATGAGCGAGTTTCCAAAACCAATCTCGTCTTTGATTGACAACTTTCTCATGACAACGAGCTAGATGTTTTCTCGCTTTTTCTCGATTGTTTGAACCTTTTTGTTTTCGAGATAACTGTTTATTAGCTTGACGAATTGTTTTAAGAGAACGTTTTAAGAATAAAGGAGATTCAATTGTATTTCCTTCAGAACAAGTTAAGAAACTCTTCAACCCAAAATCGAATCCAGCGATTTTACCCGTCTCGGATTTGATTTGTTGAGAGAAGGGGGTATCGACAACAACTGTTAAAAATAACTGACCCAATGGAGTTCTTTTAACTGTCACTGTTTTAACCTTCCCTTCAATCGGTTGCGAGTTCCAAAACTTATAAACTTTTTTACCGATTTTTATTCTGTTTCCGCCAAAAAATTTATAACCTGCTTGTTTAAGAGTGAACGATTTATATTTCTTGACTTTCTTAAAACTAGGAGATCTAACTCCTGTTTGATTATGCTTAAAGAATAACTGATAGGCTTTTTCAATCCGTTGGCAAATATCTTGAACTGACTGAGAACCTAACTGTTGCCATTTTGAATTTCGCTTCCTTAACTTAGCAAGATGCCTTTGAAGTTTAGAACAACTCAAATGTTTTCCAAACATACGATAATACCGCTTATGAATGGCAATTGCATGATTGTAGATCACCCCTGCGGTATTGATTTGTCGCTTAAGATAGCGATTTCGTTTATGTTGGTAGAGCTTGAACTTAAATGTCTTCATGCTGTCTATTATAATAGCTTTATAGACAAAACGGCAAACAATATGGCTCAGAAATATAGACGCGATAACACCTCTGTCTCTCTTCTTAACTATCATTTTGTCTGGATAGTTAGACGTAGAAAGAAGATATTGTTCAGCGACCTTGACGAACGATTAAAAATACTGATTGGTCAAGCAGTGAAGGAAATAGACTGTGAAACGGTTGCTCTTGAGACAGATCGGGATCACGTCCACTTATTCATTAACGCTCATCCAAGATTAGCTCCGTATCAAATTATTCATAAAATCAAAGGATACACTTCTCATTATTTAAGAAAAGAATTCCCTTGGCTAAAACAAAAACTCCCCAGTTTATGGACGAGAAGTTACTTTGTATCGACAGCTGGTCAGGTTTCGGGAGATACGATTCGACGTTATGTTGAACAGCAGAGAAAAGATTGAATTTGTTGGTTTCGGGGCATTGAACCCCTCAACCAACGTGCCTTATATCCAACGGCTAAAGCCCGGAGCAAAGTGTGAGGATTGGCTTTACGGCGACTTTCTGTAACAAAATTGATTCTTGCTTAAACTATAAATAAAGCGTAACCAATAAGGAGAATTGATTTGATTGTGGATCGACAAGCCGTAATTGCGTGGTTGGAACAAAATGTGCCCAGTTCTCGCCTTCAACATATTTTAGGCGTTGAAGACATGTCAAAACAGTTAGCCCAATTTCATGACGCTGACCCAGACAAAGCACAAACCGCTGGTTTAATGCATGATTTAGCCAAATACTTTTCCCCAGAACAATTGCTTGCCATGACACGGGAAAAGGGGATAGAAGTCGATGACATTTGTGCCAAACGCCCTCACTTGTTGCATGCCGAGGCCAGTGCCATTGTTGCCCAAGAGACCTTTCAAGTTCAAGATCAAGAAATTTTAAGCGCGATCGCGCAACATACCCTGGGCAATGCGCCGATGTCAACCATTAGCTGTATTGTCTTCGTGGCCGACAAATTAGAACCGAATCGGGGAGATACCCCAGAACTCAACGCCATGCGAGAAGCTGCTTGGGACAATCTTTATCGCGGGGTGTATCAGGTGTGCGACCTGAGCATCAAAAAATTAATCCAAAAAGGGCGTCCCATTCATCCCCGAACGGTTGCGACTCGCAATTGGGCCATGCAGCCGGGAAAATGTTAAAACCTCTGAATCATTTCCTCCCTGTGGGATGCTATCCACGCTATCTTAGGGATAAGTTAAATGAGTCATAAGGCTTGACCTTTGTTAGATTAGCAATCATTCCACACCGATTTCATGAATCATCAGATCAATCATAATTCCACCTCAATTCCCACTCCTACCGTTGCTGCTGCCGAAAAACTGGCTTGGAGTATTGCCCGCGCGGCAGATAATTGCAAAGCCGGTGATATTGTCCTGTTAGAAGTCGTGGAAGTTTCCTATTTGGCCGATTACTTTGTCATTGCCAGCGGTTATTCCCGCACTCAAGTCAAAGCCATCTCAGATGCCATTCAAACGGCAGTGGAAAAGGAATACAATTATCCCCCAGTTCGCATTGAAGGCGAAAAAGAACGGAACTGGATTTTACTGGATTATGGAGACGTGATTGCTCATATTTTATTGCCGGATGAACGAGAATATTACGATATTGAAGCCTTTTGGGGACACGCAAAACGTATCGACTTTGAAACCGTGCAACAAACATCAACAGGTTGATTTTTCATGAGAGATTTATCGACATCTCAATTTTGTCCCGTTCCCAGTGAACAACGCCCGCTCAACGAATATGAAGCATTGAAAACGTCTTGGCCATTTCGTTGGGTCACCTTTAGCCGCTTTGCCTATATCCGGAAATTGCTTTGGAGTTGGGCCTGGGGTTGGTTAATTGCCGGTCCGGTTACGGAAGCCAGTTTTCCCTTGGCAACGGCGCCTTTCCAATTTTTCCTATGCGGGGCGTTAGCGGCCAGTTTATTGG
Organism: Halothece sp.; assembly: GCA_042218725.1. GTDB lineage: Bacteria > Cyanobacteriota > Cyanobacteriia > Cyanobacteriales > Rubidibacteraceae > Halothece. Next base: position 2,955 of record JBDGQV010000115.1, read on the forward strand.
TTGTTTTTATGCTGCTCAGGCTTTATTTAGGCTGGTCTTATATTCGGACTCGTCTTGAGAAAACGACTATTCCCTATGAAGAGTCAGGCTGGTACGATGGACAAACTTGGGAAAAACCAGACGCCGTTTTAACGCGCGATCGCTTGGTGGTTTCTTATCAAATTGAACCCATTCTAAAGCGTTTACGGATGACTGGAATTGTCCTAATTTTTCTAGCTGCCATCGATAGTCTCGCTTGGCTGGTTCTCACTTATGTCTAATGGCCTGTAATTTATGAGCAAAAAACGGACGCAAACGCCAGAACTGGAAGTTCACTTATTACGAGAAGGAATTGTAGAATCCATCCATCGCGTTCATGCCCTAGTATGTGATGATCGGGGACGCATTTTATCCTTTGCGGGTCATTGTGAAACTGCCTCTTTTATTCGTTCCGCATTAAAACCCTTTCAAGCCCTTCCCAGCATCAAAAGCGGCGCCCTAGAACATTTCCAACTCACAGACAAAGATTTAGCCATTATTTGCAGTTCTCATCAGGGAACCGTGCAACAAGCCCGACAAGCCTTTAATATTCTTTGGCGGGCCGATATTGACCCCAATGCCCTCCAATGTCCCATTCCTCCTGGAAAAAGCAGTCCCCTACAACATAATTGTTCCGGAAAACATGCCGGGATGCTGGCAGTTTGTCAACAGTATGGTTGGCCTCTCAATAGCTATCTGCGTCATCATAGCGCGATCCAAGAATTAATCTTAAATACCGTTGGCGAAATTTTACAAATGCCGGGGGCAGAGTTTATTGGCGTCCAAGATGACTGTGGGGCACCCACTTACTACATGCAACTGTCCCAAATGGCCACCTTATTTGCCCATTTATCCTCGGGAGAAGATCTTCATTTAGAGCGGGTCAGCCGCGCCATGACCCATCATCCAGAACTGGTTGCCGGCGAGGGAGCCTTTGATACCGAGTTAATGAAAGCAACCAATGGTCATATTGTAACTAAGTCCGGTGCCGAAGGCGTCCAATGTATCGGACGTCTCGGAGAAGGGATGGGATTAGCCATTAAATCTCTAGATGGTTCCAAACGAGCAAAATATGCTGTGGCCATTCATCTGTTGATGCAAATGGGTTGGATTAGCCCGGCAGTGTCCGATAATTTAGCCGAGAAGTTTATGACTTTGGATGAACACAAACGGCTTGAGGTCGTTGGCGAACTAACGCTAGTGTAAACGGAGTTCGCTACTGGGCTTGCAACATTTCTTGTTGCACTTTCTCTTTTAGTTTTGGATTCGATTCCATTTTTTCCGTAATCTGATTAAACTCGGAAACGGTTAAGCCTTGTTTTTGAACAATCTCTTTTGAGCGATTGCAGTAATTGATAATCAGCGATCGCGCATCAGAAGGCAAGTCTTCATAGCTTTCGGAACGATTGCAAGCAATATTGGGAACTTGTTGGGAATTTAAGACATTCTGAATTTCCCCAAAGGTGTTTCGGCGCAATTTTTCAATGGCAATCACCGCTTGCGCATAATTTTCTAGTTGTTGCTCATTATACTCCTGAGCTTGGCTAATGGCACTCATCTGCAAGGGATTGCTGCCTGAGGCTTTGTTCAAGATGAAATCAAGTCCAATTCCGGCAAACAGGAAACTCGTTGTCACTAAAGCAATTTTTAACAAGGATTGGTGAAGAGGGAACATCATGGGTTAATAATGTTGATCGAAATAATGAAGTAATGTAGAGGAGGCTCTTGACTGAACAGTGAGACGATGATCAACATTCAAAAGTTTCAAGAGACTTGTGATTTTTTTAAGAATGGCCGCCTATCGTCTCGTAGCAGGAAAAATTATCATGGCCTCGTTTTTTGTCATCATGATTTAATGAAAATTGTCTTGAAAAATTTGACAGAGTTGAATGATCTTGGTTTGGAGAGTGCTCAAAACATCTTCTCCTCGCTTCAAATCTGCTTCTAAATTCAATAAAAGGGGAAAAGCATTTAACAATTGTTGTAAGGAAATCGCTTGCACTTCTTGACGGAGAAAATAAACCCGTTTGGGATTATTAATGTCAGCCGCTTGAGCAATTGCTTGCTTGTCTGTTTCTCCTTTGTCTAACATCAGTTTGACGAAAAACCAGGTGCGAAACTGCCCCACTAAAACGGCAACAATTTTGAGGGCTGGTTCATTGCGATTTAATAAATCAGTCAGTAACTGTAACGCTTGATTGGTGTTAGCGTCACGAATTGCCTTTGCCAATTGTAAACTATTGTGAGCGTTGGCGGTGACTAGTTGCGCGATCGCGTTTTCGTCTAATGCCCCTTCTTTCCCCTCACTATAGAGTGACAGCTTTTCTAATTCCTGATACAGCAACCGGGTATCATTGCCCACTGCCTCGACTAACTGTTCTTGGGCAGCGCTAGTCAGCGAAACCCCTTTTTCTGCCGCCACAGTTGCCGCTTGTTCCAATAGTTGTTCAGTTTTCCAGGGGGGAATTAATGCAAACTCTTGAAACTGGGCATACTGCTTCAATAACTTGGTTGACTTGAGACGGCCATCGGGCTTTTTTTCACTGGTAAATAACAAATGAGATGTGTCAGGAAGTTTCGGCAACGTCCGCTCTAACTCTGATAATAACGCGTCTGAGCAACGTTGGCCGAGGGCTGTTTGTTGCACCCACACCAAGCGCCCGCCAGCGCCAAAAGGAGGCGTTAAGGCTTGATAGAGGGCTTCGGTAACTGCTTCTGCTTGCTCTCCTGAAATGATATCTTCATTAAAATCAGCCCAAACTGGATCAACGACTTTCTCCCGTAAACTGGCAATCGCTTTTGTTAAGCGATATTCATCTTCCCCCCAAAAAAAGTAAACTGGCATAAGCAAGTAATGTTTTTTGTCGAGTTTTACTTTAATATTGTGGTCTTAAGAGGTTTTTCATAAATAACGAGTCTAAAACCCATCCCTTTAGGGATTGCGTGATATAATCAACTAAGCTAGCTTAAATTGCTGCTTCAAATTAAACAAAACAACAATAACTCATTGCGGTCGGAGCGACCGTGAATAAATTGCCCTGTAACGGCGATCTGTGGGGGATTTAG
>JBDGQV010000116.1:0-16069 GCA_042218725.1 Halothece sp.
TATTCAATGCCTTCAATACGGTCTTCTGCTTCTTGGTACAGTTCACGCAACCGTTCCAGGTTTTCTTCGCTGGTTTCCCAATAACCGCGTCCGTTGGCTTCCAACAGGGTGGTCACCATTTTACGGAAGGAATTGGGATTCAGGTTCATCAACCGTTCTTGCATTTCTTTGTCTTTGATGAAGGTGTCGTTGGCGTCTTCATAGACCCAGTTATCCACAGCGCCAGCGGTAGCACTCCAGCCCATGGTATTGACCAGACGCTTGGATAACTCGCGAACCCCTTCATAACCATGACTCAGCATGCCTTCATACCATTTCGGGTTCAGCATCTTCGTCCGGGCATCTAAACGCACCGTTTCGGAGAGGCTGCGCACTTGCGCGTTGGCTGTGGTGGTATCGGCAATGTAAGAGGCCGGCTTCTTGCCGTCTTGACGAAGATCGCTGACTACTTTGGTCGGATCAGAATCGAAATAGTGGGATACGTCGCTGAGACTGATTTCAGACGAGTCTAAGTTTTGATAGGTGACATCAGCGGTTTTCAGGGAAGATTCAAAGATGTTCCGATTTTCTTTCATAATGCCGGGATTATCGGAATCAAAGGCAAAGGACTTGCGCTTGAGGAACATTTCGCGCAACTCAGACTCATCTTCCCAAGAACTGTTTTCTACGGCTAAGTTGACGTTGGATGCATAGGATCCCGAGGCATTGGAGAAGATCCGGGTCGCCGCTTGACGGAGGTTAATGCCGTTTTCTTCAGCTTGTTGTCTGGCGTGTTTCCGGACAAAGTTCCATTCTTCCGGTTCGTCAGCTTCCGCTGCCATTTTTACTGCTTGGTCTAACAGGGACATTTGGTTAATGAACAAGTCACGGAAGACACCAGAACAGGTAACGACCACATCAATGCGAGGACGGCCCAATTCTTCTAGGGGAATTAAGTTTACTTTGTTAACCCGTCCTAAGGAGTCAGGAACCGGTTTCGCGCCAATTAAACAGAGAATTTGCGCCAGGGATTCGCCGTAGGTCTTGATATTATCGGTTCCCCAAAGCACCGAGGCAATGGTTTCGGGCAATTCCCCGCCATTTTCGGCGCGGTGGCGATCCAAGAGTTGGTCAACCACTAGTTCTGCGGATTTAACCGCCGCTGCTGTGGGAATTGCTTGGGGATCCAGGGCGTGAATATTTTTGCCGGTGGGCAGAACATTGGGATTGCGAATGGGGTCGCCGCCCGGTCCGGGCATAATGTATTCCCCTTCTAATCCCCGTAACAAGGCGCCGAGTTCATTATCAGCAACCACTTGTTCTAAGCAGTACTCCAGATATTCAAACAAGGGCTTCATTTTCTCCCGGTCAACCTTGGTATAACCGAGATCATGCAGTGCCTGGACCCAAGGTTCTTTTTTGCCCATATTGAAGAAGTTGAGTTTGGAGACTTGGGAAACCCGTCCGTTGGCATCGGCTTGGGTTCTCACTAAGGCCGCGACTGCATCTTGTACGCCCCGATTGATATCTTGCAACAGTTGAACATCGGCTAAAACACCTTTGTTATTGTTGCGGTAAATTTCGTCAATATCCCGTCCGATACTTTCGGCAATAGTCCGGGGCAGTCCCTGAATTTCTTCTTCTTCGCGGTCTAAGGAGGCGATATTAACCAAGGTGGCAATGGCTTCTTCGGAGGTTGGGGGTTTACCAACCACGTGCAAGCCGCAAGGAAGCAGTCGAGAGGAAATATCCATCAGTTCCTTGTAAAGCAGGCCAACCAGCTGATCGCGCTCCTCTTGGTCCATTTCGCTGGCATCTTTATCCGGGATGGTGACATCTTTATCAAGGTTCACCAACCGGGCCTGATCCATGATGCTATTCACGATTTGGGTCGCGCGGCCGTTATCTTTCAGGTTTTGGTAAGACCCAATGAGGTTTTGCAATTCCTCTAACCCTTTGTAAAGTCCCGCATTTTCGGCAGGAGGGGTGAGGTAGGAAATGGTTTCGGCATAACTGCGACGCTTGGCAATGGTCGCTTCGCTGGGGTTATTGGCCGCGTAGTAGTAGAGGTTGGGAATGCTGCCGATGAGACTGTCGGGATAGCAGTCCCCAGACATGCCCATTTGTTTTCCGGGCATGAACTCTAAAGAACCGTGGGTGCCAAAGTGTAGTACGGCATCTGCGCCCCAAACTTTTTCTAAGTAAGTATAGTAGGCGGCAAAGCCATGGTGGGGAGACGCAGACCGGGAGAACAGCAGACGCATGGGGTCGCCTTCATAACCAAAGGTGGGTTGTACCCCAATGAAGACGTTGCCAAAGTGCTTGCCGTAGATGAGCAAGTTTTCGCCGTCGCTGTTGAGTTCTCCTGGCGGCGGGCCCCAGTTTTCATGAAGATTTTCGGAATAGGGCGTGAGTTCTTCATACTCGGAAACCGGCATCCGATAGGCAATGTTTAACTCAGGACTGGCGTACTGGGCTTGGGCATCGTGCAGTACCAGTTCCATGAGTTTTTCCGGCGATTCCGGCAAATCTTCAACATCGTAGCCATTGTTCCGCAGCGCTTGTAAGACTTCGTAGATGCTGCTGAAGACATCCAGATAAGCAGCCGTTCCCACGTTGCCTTTGTCAGGCGGAAAACTGAAAACGGTAATGGCAATTTTCTTATCCAGTTTGGGTTTACTGCGGAGTTTAGCCCATTTCATCGCCCGTTGGGCAATGGTTTCCACGCGATCTTGAAGCGCGATCGCGCGTCCGGTTGCCCCATCTCGTCCGGAGACAATAATCGGTTCGATGCCGCCATCCAGTTCGGGAATAGCAATTTGCAACGCTACCTGTACCGGATGCAATCCTAAATCGCTATCTTCCCATTCCTCCGTCGTCTGGAAGACCAAAGGCAGGGCGACCATGTAGGGACGATTGAGGCGTTTTAGAGATTCGATGGCTTTGGGATGATCTTGTCTAGCGGGACCGCCCACTAAGGCAAACCCAGTTAAGGAAACCACAGTATCAACAATGGGCAATGCTTCTACCCCTTCGGCAGCGGTATCCCAGAAAAAGTCATCCACCGGTTTGGAAAAGTCCAGTCCGCCGGAGAAAATGGGAATTACTCGCGCACCCATGGCTTCCAGTTCGGAAACCACGGCAACATAATGGGCGTCGTCACCCGTAATCAGGTGAGTCCGTTGTAAAACAAGACCAACACAGGGCGTTAAGGGATCTTTTAAATCGTCTTTAATATCGGTACGGTTGTTATACCAATTGAGGTACTCTTTGACATCCTCAAACATTTTGGGGGCAAGGGGATGCCAAATGCCGGTATCAGGATAAACAACCGGTTCTGAGTAGTTGATTTGTTCGGCTTGGTCTTTTTTGAGAATATATTTCTCACTCAGCATTAGCAGGAAGTTTTCCAAGTTATCTGGAGAACCCCCTAGCCAATACTGGAAGGACAACATGAAGTTGCGAGCATCTTGGGCTTTGTCTAAAGGAAGATATTTTAAAACTTTCGGCAAGGTTTGCAAGAGTTTTAACATCCCATCTTGGAAGGATGCCCCTTGCTTTTCCTTGCGTTTTTTCATAAACTGCGAAATCGCATTTTTACTTTGCCCCAGTTGCGCCATTGAGAAACTTCCCAATTTATTGAGACGCATGACTTGGGGCATTGAAGGAAATACGATCGCGGCATCGAGGTTGTCGCGATAGGGTTCTACCGCTGCAACCACTTTTTCCGCTAACTCTTCAATGAAAATTAACGAGCCAATAAACAGGTTGGCTTGAGCCACATCATTTTTAAACGCTTCATAATTATCTTCATCACGCAGCTCTTCAATTAAATAACCGCTGATTTCAATCGCGATATTAGAGTTATTTGCATTAATTGAGCGGACTGCAGCTGAGAGTGCGCTTTGATACTGAGGCTCAAGCACGACATAGACCACCTTAACAAGAGAACGATTGTTTAATTCCTCTGGTTGAATGTGGCGAATGGTGGACTTGACTTGAGTGAACATTCACAATTTCTCCTTCCATCAGCAATGACTTCTTAGGACGAACCAATTACCGCCGGCTTTAGAATATAATTCCGGCAAAGTGCAAGTTTGGGGCAAGAATTTAACTGACCTTTGCTTGCCGTCCCCACTTGTGTTTTGTATCAAAAAATTGCCACTCAATCGAGGAATTTACCCTGATTTGACATAATTTGACAAAAATCGTGAGATATTTTGTTACATTTCTTGACATTTTTAAAAGTATATACTTCAAATATGTAACGTTAGATGAAGCTTAAACCGTCCCTGTGCCTTAAATTTTCTTTATCCTGAAGACATCACCTAAGATGGTTCATTAGGATCAAACTTGGTTAAATTGCCGCCAAATTTGCCACAGTAGGGGAAGAATAATAAACTCCCCAAACCAAACTTAGCGACACTAGTTAACCTGACGATACATAAAAATAAGGAGTAATAACCTTGACTTCCACAACTGCTTTTAATACAACTCAATCAGAAGAAATTTTTAGTACCGCGAAACAACTCATGCCCGGCGGGGTAAATTCTCCAGTTCGGGCGTTCAACTCAGTAGGCGGACAACCCATTGTTTTTGATAAAGTACAAGGGTCTCACGCTTGGGATGTTGACGGCAATGAATATATCGATTATGTCGGAACCTGGGGACCTGCTATTTGCGGTCATGCTCACCCAGAAGTAATTCAAGCCCTTCACGAAACTTTAGAAAAAGGCACCAGTTTTGGCACTCCGTCAGTTCAAGAAAATATTCTGGCGGAAATGGTCATTAATGCAGTTCCCAGTATTGAAATGGTGCGCTTTGTCAACTCGGGAACCGAAGCCTGTATGTCAGCGTTGCGCATGATGCGGGCTTATACCGGCCGTGATAAAATTATTAAATTTCAGGGCAACTATCACGGTCATGCCGACATGTTGCTGGTGCAAGCCGGATCAGGGGTAGCGACCTTAGGACTGCCCGATTCCCCTGGAGTCCCCAAATCGGCCACTAGCAGCACCTTAGCCGCTCCCTACAACGACCTGGAAGCTGTCAAAAAGCTCTTTGAAGAACATGGCAATGATATTGCAGGCGTAATGGTCGAGCCGGTTGTTGGGAATTCCGGTTTTATTGCTCCTGATGCTGGCTTCTTAGAGGGCTTAAGAGAACTCACACAAGAATATGGCGCCTTGCTTGCCTTTGATGAAGTCATGACTGGCTTCCGCATTGCTTATGGCGGCGCTCAAGAAAAATTTGGCGTAACCCCTGATGTGACGACCTTAGGTAAAATTATTGGCGGGGGCTTGCCGGTGGGAGCATTTGGCGCTCGCAAAGACATCATGGAAATGGTTGCTCCTGCTGGTTCTATGTATCAATCCGGCACCTTATCCGGTAATCCCTTAGCTATGACCGCAGGCATCAAAACCCTTGAGATTTTGCAACGTCCTGGGGTTTACGAGCAACTAGACCGGATGACTAAGAAACTGACCAATGGCTTGAAAGAAATTGCCAATAAACATGGTCATGCTACTCATATTGGGCAAATTAGTGCCATGTTTGGCGTTTTCTTTACTGACCGTCCAGTGCACAACTTTGAAGATGCCAATACCTCTGATTTAGATAAATTTGCTCGCTATCATCGGGGCATGTTAGAGCGCGGCATTTATTTAGCCCCCGCTCAATTTGAAGCTGCATTCATGTCGTTAGCCCATACCGAGGAAGATATCAACAAAACTTTAAACGCGGCTGATGAAGTCATGGCTTCTCTGTAGGTCAGTCGGTCTAGGTTAGGGAATTCTCCTCTGCTAATCGTGGGTTGCGATGTAGCAGGGGTTTCCTAACAAGAAAAAAGGGTGCACTCCCTCGGCACCCTGCTAATGGCATTTGATTTTTATACGATCGTTTTAAGTTAGAGACAAGTCGTTAATGATTCAGGGCGAGTTCTTGATATTCTTTTTCCAACATGGAAACTAACTGCTCATTGCCATTTTGTTTTGCCACAGAGAGACGATGTTCTAAGTTTTGTCGTATGCTTTCGAAATGCGCTTGTTCGGCTTCAGTTAGTTTCGTTTGAGAGGCAAAGTAACGAGGGCTTGGCAATTCCCCTTGGGAGGTCACTGCCGGAATCGGAATTTCTGTGAGAGAAGACGATTGAACAACAGGGCGCTTGCTATAGTGGACGCCTCGGTACTGTAACCAAAGTTTGGGTTGTAATTTGGGAATATGTCTTGGATAATGATAACGCCAAGGTTTTCCCCGATATTTTCCTGCGACTTCACTTTCTGTGGGTTCTAGAGGCATCATTTCCGGTTCATAATTGATGCCGCGGTAAGTTAATCTCATTATTTTCTCCTTTGTTGTATTAACGACTAATCAAACGATTGATGAATTTGAGATAGCAGCAGTCATTGCTCAGTTATACAGAATTCAATCTGGAGAGCGGCTTAATAGGACATTGGCTAACTTCCTTGATTCATGCCTTGGTTTTTCCGTCTCAGGTTTGATGACGGCAATAGGAATGAACACCATAAAGGAGAAACGTGATGAGACGCTCCTTAGGCTAATTCACTTGATATTTCTAATTATAAGTTGTATTTTTGTATATTTTGTTACAGTATTATAATAATCTTGGTATTTTTAATGAAAATTTAGGAATTTGAAACCTATAACCGAATCGCGCTTTCCTGAAAAGAGAAACAAGGGAATAACCCAAAAATTCAGACTCAAAACCAAATCTCACCCTAATCACAAATTAGAGATAATGGCCGAATACGATAAGCTAACAAGAGAAGCGTTATGCGTTTAGCCTTAAAACCTATGAAATTTCCTAGTTTAACCGTTATTGTCTTTTCTTTGCTGTTTTGGGCAGCAGGGATGTTAATCTCTCCTGAAGCGCATGCCAAAACCCAAATTCAACTCTCTAATCTGTCTTACCAAGACTGTCCCGAAGAATACGAAGGGGGATTGCTCAGCTACAATTCCGATGCTGCCAGTTGCTTTATGGTTACGGGTACAGCTAAAAACCCTTCAGACAAAACAATTTACGATGCTGATGTTTACGGACGAATTTATGATGCCAACGGCAATCCGGTCATGCAAAACCGAACCCGTGTTGGCTCAATTTCGGAAGTTCCCCCTGGCGTTAGTGATTTCAGCCTGAGGATTAGTGTACCGGCGAATCAACCAACGCCATTACAACTTGAACAATTCAAAGCTTCTGGATTCTCTAGCCGAGTTAGCCCAAGAAGCGGCTTTTAGAAACTTGTTAATAAACTGGAGATAATTTGTAGGCTAAAAATTGCCAAAATTGGCGATAAGTCAATTCCGCCCAATGGGGGAATAAAAGAGCGGAAGATGTTGAGATAAGGATCAGTAATTGGGCTGAGGTACGACATTCCTTGTTGTGCCCAGCCTGCGGTTTGAAACCAGCTTAATAAAATGCGAACAAAGATTAGCAATAAGTAGATATTTAGAAAATTAGCGAGACTACTGGTTAAAAGGTCAGTTGCTGTATTCATCGGTTCTTTTTAGATTATCGAATTCATTAAGTAATACGTCTTTCCGCTTAGTTTAACCGATTTTCCGTTATCTTCGCACCGTACTTACGGAAGAAAGTCGCTAGCGGATAAAGTTTGGCAATTGCACGGAAGCATAAGATTTACGCTTTTTACGGTTTTGGGGAGCATTAACTGTAGGCGCAGGCCTATGGCTGGCAGCGGTTTCTTGTGTCGGAGAACGCCACGTTTCCTCAAAATCAGGGAGAGAAATGGCAATTTCCATTCTGTCGAGGGATTCTTCGCTAGAATTTACCTGAGTTTCTTCGGTTGCTGAAAATGTTTGTTCAGGGGGATTAACCTGGGGTTGTTCTATTGAAGACTCTGTCATTTCCGGCAACGATTTCTCTTCCTCTGTCAAAGAAGAAACAGGGATAGAAGCGGGTTCTTCTGTTGTGGAATCAACAGGCTTTTGCTGAGTAGACCAAGCGGGAATCGGTTGTGAGGGAACAGAGTTCATAGAAAAGGCATCATGACTATAGTTATCGCCGTTGGTCTCTAGATATTTATTGAGAGCGCATTTAAACTGCCAGGTATGACGACGTTGTTGTTGTAGACGCAAGGACAAATCCTGTGCCTTTTTTTCCGCTTGGCAAAGTTTATAGGATTGTTCTTGAAATTGCTTTTGAATCACCGCACATTCCCGTTCGAGTTGCGCCACCCGTTGTTGAGATACCTCTAATTGATGGCTGAGATTCGCAATTGTTTCTTCTTGTTCTTGTTCTTTCTGACGAACAGTTTTTAGCTCCTGTGATAAACTCAAATTTTGTTCATAAGCAGCATTGAGTTCATCATTCTGTTGCGCATTTAAATCCTCTGCTTGGCGCAATCGAAACTGATGTTGTTCCAGTTGGGCTTGGGTTGTCTCTAGTTCCTGTTGGAGTTGAGCGCTCCGATTTAATAATTCGTGATTTTGTTTCTGAAGTTGATGGCTTAATGCTTCCCCTTGCTTTTCCTCTGTTTGATACTCAAAGAAAGAGGGATGTGAATTACTCTCAGTTTCACTGGCTTCTTCAGAAGCCTCTGACTCATCAAGAGCCGCAATTAATTCATCAAGGGGATCATTCACCGAACAATCATCATTTCTATGGAAGGAAGAGTTTGGGGATTGGGGGGTATCAGCTTCGCTCATGGTTATTGGCAACGTATCGGCTATTCTAACTAATACATTAATGCAAAAAAAATTAATGCGCTAGACACAATGGCAAATTGGTTATCAAAAATTGATATAGTATAGTCCCGTTTGTTTAGGGTTATCAAGAATTATGGCTTTTTCGACGGTTACGGTGCAAGTGCCGGCAACTACCGCTAATCTTGGACCAGGATTTGATTGTTTAGGAGTTGCTTTAAATCTTTACAATTGCTTTCAATTTACTCAAAAAGAGGTTTCCGCTGCTCCAGTTGAGATCACAGTTAATGGCGAAGAAGCTGCCGGCGTCAGCACCACTTCTGATAGTTTAATTTATCGTGCGTTTGCTCATTTGTATGAACATTTTGGACAGTCGCCGCCTCCGGTCAAAATTAATATTGATTTAGGGGTTCCCCTTTCCCGGGGATTGGGAAGTTCTGCCACGGCGATTGTGGGCGGATTATTAGCGGCTAATAAGTTGGCAGGAAATCCTTTAGAAAATCAGGATTTATTGCAACTCGCGATCGCGCTGGAAGGACATCCTGATAATATTGTTCCAGCGTTCCTCGGCGGATGTCGGTTGGCAGTTCCCACCGATAAAGATTGGGAAATTTGTGACATTCCTTGGTCGGAGAGCTTAGTTCCTGTGGTGGCGATTCCCAATTTTGAACTTTCCACGCAAGAGGCGCGATCCGTTTTACCTTCACAATTTTCTCGTGATGTTGCCATTTTTAATGCCTCTCACTTAGGCTTATTATTGCGCGCGATCGAAACCGGACGGGGAAACTGGATTAAACTAGGAATGCAAGATCAATTGCATCAACCCTATCGCCAGCAACTGATTCCCAATTATACAGATGTGGAGTCGGCTGCATTGTCTGCAGGAGCGTATGGTCTGGCAATTAGCGGCGCAGGTCCCACTTTGCTAGCGATTACCAGTGTCGGCGATGCCGACAATGTTGCCCAAGAGATGCAAACTGCTTGGGAAAAAGCAGGGATTACGGCACAAGTCATGCCCTTGGAAGTTAGCAAAACAGGAGCAACTGTTAAAACGAATAATTAATTGTCTATGAAAGCTTCCAAGCAAGCGAAACCCTTTTTAAAGTGGGCAGGCGGCAAAAGCCAATTGCTTGAACAGATGGAACCTTTTTTTCCTGATGAATTAGTACAAGGTTCCATTCACCGATATGTAGAACCGTTTGTCGGGGGTGGGGCAGTTTTTCTGCATATTGCCAATTCATATCCGGTTCAGGAATATTTTATTTTTGATATTAATCCGGAATTGATCTTGGCCTATCAAACCATTCAAAAAAATGTGGAGGATTTAATTCTACGTTTATGGAATACCCAAGAACAATATTTGTCATTACCGGAAGAAGAAAGGAAAGAATTTTTCTATCAAATCCGTTCCGATTTCAATCGCCAGCGCCAACAAATTAATTTTGAAACTTATAGTGATGCTTGGTTAGATAGAACGACCCAACTGATTTTTCTAAATCGGACTTGTTTTAATGGATTGTTTCGGGTGAATGGGAAAGGGGAATTCAATGTTCCCTTCGGACGGTATAAAAAACCGAGAATTTGCGATTCCGATAATCTCAGATCATTAGCAGGCATTCTCAAAAAAACTCATATTGAACAAGGAGACTTTACTCAGTGTCAAGAGATTATCGATGATCAATCATTTGTCTATTTTGATCCCCCTTATCGACCAATTAGCCAAACTGCCAACTTTAAATCTTATTCTCAAGAAGTATTTAATGATCAAGAACAAATCAGACTTCGAGATTTTTTTCAGTTATTGGAGCAAAAAGGTGCGAAACTGCTATTAAGTAATTCTGATCCTAAAAATGAAGATCCCAGCGATGATTTTTTTGAAAAAGCATACAGTAGCTATCGTATTGAACAAGTAAAAGCAGCACGTAACATTAACAGTCAGGGAAGTAAACGTGGGAAAATCAATGAGCTATTAATTATGAATTATTGAATCACTTGATAGTATAAGTTTTTTATAATAATTGGTACAATTTTAAATAATATCCTGACAACAAAAAAGAGGTTTGAGAGAATATAGTAATAAAAAAAAGAGCTGATTTAATCAAAATGCGTAGTTTAAGTGAATAAAAAAATAATGAATAATGAATTTAAATATAGTAACTAGTAGTAATGAAGATTACTCTATTTATTTACCACAATCTGTTGCCAATTTAGAGAACCTTCAAACTGATATTCCACGCATTGCTAAAGACAAAAAACGACTGGCTGAAATTAGTTTTGCTATTCAACAAATCCCAACCAAACATACTCTCTTTCGAGCTGATTCTCGTAAGCTTTCATTTATTCCAGATGAGAGTGTTCATTTAATTGTTACTTCTCCACCTTACTGGACACTTAAGAAATATCATGATTATGAAGGACAACTCGCAGAAATTGAAGACTTTGAAACATTTCTCAAGGAACTTGATCAAGTTTGGAAACATTGTTATCGCTTACTGGTACCTGGTGGAAGGTTAGTGTGTGTGGTTGGAGATATTTGCTTATCAAGACGTCAAAATAAGGGTAGACATACGGTTGTTCCTCTACATTCTTCTATACAAGAACACTGTCGAAAGATAGGATACGACAACCTTGCCCCAATTATTTGGTATAAAATTGCTAATGCTAAATTAGAGGCATCTGGTAACGGCGCTAGGTTCCTTGGAAAACCATACGAACCCAATGCTGTCATTAAAAACGACATTGAATTTATTTTAATGCAACGTAAGCCGGGAGGATATCGCAAACCGTCTGTTGCAAGTCGTGTGCTTTCTATTATCTCGGAAGAAAATCATCAGCAATGGTTTCAGTCAATTTGGTCTGGTTTGAGAGGCGAGTCAACTCGAAATCACCCTGCCCCCTATCCCGAAGCAATCGCAGAGCGTTTGATTAGGATGTTTAGTTTTGTTGGTGATACGATATTAGATCCTTTTATGGGGAGTGGAACAACTACCGTTGCTGCTGCTAAATGGGGAAGAAATTCAATTGGAGTTGAAATTGATCCACAGTATTTTTCACTAGCAGAGAAGCGAGTTAGAGATTCTACTATGTCTTTATTTTCTAAAGCTGAAATCCAAACTCATTTTCAAGTTTAATGGAAATAATAATGAATTACAGGGATAGATTAACTAAAGCCATTCAGCATTTTTGGAGTGTCAGAACTCAACAACATAAAAATCAGGGTTATGCATCTGGCGTCAAAGACTCTGGTACTCGCGGGTCTGTTACTGGGGGAAAACATCTTGATGGGTTTATTGATTTGGTGAAAGAACTTTTATCCGAAGCAGGTTTAGCTGATTCTAGTATTTATACCAAAACAACGACTTTACCAGGATATTTTAGACCAACTAAAGATTGGGATTTGGTAGTTGTAGTAGATCATCAACTGCTTGCATCTATTGAGTTTAAAGCACAAGTGGGCTCCTTTGGCAACAATTACAATAATCGCGTTGAAGAGGCATTAGGAAGTGCTACAGATCTTCTGACAGCTTACCGTGCAGGAAAATTTAAACCTTCTCAAAAACCTTGGTTAGGTTGGCTAATGTTGCTAGAAGATTCGGAAAAATCAACGTCACCAGTGAAAGTCAAAGAACCACACTTTGAAGTTTTTCCAGAGTTTAAAAATGCATCATATGCCCAACGATATGAACAATTTTGTGAACGATTAGTTCGAGAACAGTTTTATGATGCAACTTGTTTGCTAATGTCTAATGAAGCTATGGGATTACAAGGAGAGTATTCTGAACCGAATGAGGAATTAGGGTTCAATAATTTTATAACTTCTTTGATGGGGCGTGCTATTGCTTATGCAAAAATGCGTGAGTGATCAAGCGATCAAGAAGAAAAAGTAAATTGCTTCGGGAATGAGTTTAGTTACCAGTTAACTTCAATATAAGGGAAAAATTGGAATTTGGTATATAAGTTAGTTATTGTCCCAAATATGCTTCCAAAACTTCGGAATTGCCTTGAATTTCTTCAGGTGTTCCCCGAGCTAAATTTTTTCCTTCTGCTAAAACCCAAATTTCCTGACACAGCGACATAATGACATCCATGTTGTGTTCAATGATGAGAAACGTGACGCTTTCCTGATTCCAACGCAACACATGGTCGCTAATTTGATTGATTAGGGTGGGATTAACCCCGGCTGCAGGTTCATCTAAGAGGATTAGCTTAGGATGAGTCATCATCGCCCGCGCTAGTTCTAGCAACTTCCGTTGTCCGCCGGAAAGTGCCCCGGCATAGTCATAGGCTTTCTCTGCCAATCCTACCGATTCTAACAGGGTGAAAGCGCGATCGCGATTTTGGCGTTCTTCTCGTTTCAACTGCTTGGGTTGCAACAATACTTTAAATAAATTTTCCCCCGTTTGCTTTTGCGCCCCCAACAGCATATTTTCCAGTACGGAGAGACGGGAGAGAACTCGCGCTACTTGAAAGGTTCGGACTAGCCCTTGCTGGGCAATTTGGTGAGAGGATAAGTGTTGTATGGGTTCCCCATCAAACAGCACTTCCCCAGTATCAGGGGTCAGAAAATTTGATAGGAGATTGAACAGGGTACTTTTGCCAGCGCCATTGGGACCAATTAATCCTGTGATACTGCCAGCTTTAACTTCAATAGAGACGTCACTGAGTGCATGAATCCCGCCAAAACTTTTACGAAGCCCTTGAGCAGACAGCAGGGCTGTTTTGGAGGTGTCTTGCGTTAATGTGGCACCTTCTTGCAAGGGATGAGAATTATCGACCAAGGGTGAGTTCCTCCTTTTTGCCTAGAATACCTTGAGGACGGAAAATCATTAGTATCATGAGGATCAAACCGATAACCAGCAATCGAAATGCCCCTAAGCGAGCATCATCAATCCAATCAAAGTTGGGCAGCACAAATCGGGTTACCGAATTATAGGTCCAGAAAATCACTGCTCCTAAAAGGATACCAGCATTATTGCCAGCGCCTCCTAACACAACAATTGTCCAAGCATAAAAACTAATGAGAGGTTGGAAATTATTGGGATAGATGGTGGTTAATTGCCAGGCATAGAAGGCACCCGCAATTCCCGCGATCGCGCCGCCAAGCATGAATGCTTGCAGTTTATACCAAAAGATATCTTTTCCCAAAGCCCGAGGCACTTGTTCATCTTCGCGAATGGCTTTCAGCACTCTGCCCCAAGGGGATTGTCCTAAGCGTTGCACAATTACATATAAAAGGGTGAGTGTTACCAGGATCAGCAACATTAACCCGGCTTTGTAAGTGTAATTTACTAGGGCAATGACGCCAGTGAAATAAATGATACCGCCGAGAATAATTGCTAAAATTCCCCAAAATCCCAAATCGAGGGGAAATCGAGTAATTTTTTCTCTTTGCTTTCTGGTGTGAAATTCTCCTTGAATGCCCTGTTTCAGTTGCCAAACCGCAAATAGCGCGATCGCGCTTAGAATCGCAATCATAATCGCTTTACTGAACCAATTGGGGTTAAACTCTCCCAAAGGAAGCGGATAGCTTTGCAAGCCAAATGTCCCTTGTGTTAGCCATTCTTCATTTTTTGCGATTAACCGCAACACTTCTGACACGCCAATGGTGACAATGGCCAGGTAATCTTCCCGTAACCGCAATGTGGAAAATCCTACCAATAAACCTAAGACAATTGCTAACAGTGAGCCGGCAATCATGGCAATTAACAGGGGAACCCCTTGCAGACTCAGAAGCACCGTTGTATAGGCACCGATGGTCATAAATCCCACATGGCCAAAATTAATTAACCCGGTATACCCCCATTGGATATTTAAGCCAAGGGCAAAAATTGCAAAGATTCCTGTGGAAATGGTTAGGAAAACTAAATAACTTACCATTGTTGTTTCCAGTTATTGTAAATTGCTTACCAATAATACTGCCTAAATACTCCCATTATCCTTGAAACGCTCATGAAATCAAGGGGAGAATTAATCTAATGGCAAAAAAATAACTGGTGCAGGAATCACTTGTCAATCAAGAGGACGACAAATGCAGACTGAGTGATTGGCCATGGTTCATCAATTTATTTTCTGCTTGTTCGCGAGTTAATCCTTCCCATTGCATCAGCAGTGCCGTTTTCACGCGGTTGCCGCTTTTTTCCAGCAAATGGGAGGCTTCTTCTTGAGAAAGCGGGGTTAAGTCTTGCAAGATACGCAGGGCGCGATCGCGCAGTTTTTGATTGGTGACAGCCACATCTACCATCCGATTCCCGTAAACTTTCCCCAGTTTCACCATGACGCCAGTAGACAAAATATTTAATGCCATCTTTGTCGCCGTTCCCGCTTTCAAGCGGGTGGAACCCGCTAACACTTCTGCCCCCACTAAGAGGCGAATATCCACATCAACAGTAGCGGAGACTTGCTGCTGGGAAACGCAAGCGAGGAAAACCGTCTTCGCCCCCTGCTGTTGGGCAGCTTTCAAGGCACCATGAACATAAGGCGTGGTTCCGCCAGCAGTAATGCCAACCACCACATCCTGGGCATTAATTCCGTATTGCGCGATCGCGCTTTCTCCATCTTCGGCGCGATCTTCCAAGCCTTCGGAACTTTGGACTAATGCCCTCTCTCCGCCAGCAATAATCCCTTGTACCAACTCGGGAGGGGTACAGAAAGTGGGCGGGCATTCCGCGGCATCCAATACCCCTAATCGCCCACTCGTTCCTGCCCCCACATAAAATAATCGTCCCCCCTGTTTTAATGCCTCACTGGTGATGTCAATCGCTTGGGCAATTTCCTGACGCGCTTGATCAATTGCCGTGAGGGTTTGTGCATCTTCTTGATTGAAAAGTTCAACAATTTCTAAACTGGAAAGTTGGTCTAAATTGATGCTGTTGGGATTATTCTGTTCTGTTAAAAGATGGCCGCGAGAAGAAGTCATTGTGAGGATTATAATAAGTTTTCTAAGCGACGGCGAACATCGTCTAAATTTTCACCCTGGGAACTTTCGGGGGAATTGGCTTTTTCTTGTAAACTCCAATCCGTCTGTTCGACAGTACTGTCGGGCGGCGTAATCAGTTCTCCTTCAGGAATGTGTCGGGTTTCGTAACCAGCCTCAGCACAGAAGGCTTCGATTTCTTCGGAATCAATTTCTTCAACACTAGGCTTCGGAAAGTCTTGGGCTTCTAGCATTAAAGCGAAACGGTTAGCATCATCTTCCGATTCAAACATTAAAACGATATCGCGATCGTTCATCTTTAAAGAATGAATGCCTTGGTTTTCGCTTCCGGTATTGAATAACAGTACATAAACACGCATAATGCTAATGATATCCCTTCAGTTTAAGATTGGCTTACCACTTTTTTACCATTTTCTCCTAGTTTAACGATTAGTTATCTAACCCACATCTGACAACTTGGATTCAACAAGGATAATA
>JBDGQV010000117.1:0-5299 GCA_042218725.1 Halothece sp.
TTATTAAATGTATTTTTTGACAGGACAAATCATATTCTTTTACTAATGCCAATAATTTTAGTTTTACTAAAATCATTAAACTATCCCAGATTTTACAGTTGTATTGCAAGCAGCTTTTTAGCTCTTATTTTACAAAGTAATGGTGTCCTAGCAGAAACTAAAACTACTTCAAAAATAAAAACCAAGCACTCACAATTCCAAGCTGAGAACTTATTGCCAGTTATAGTTATTAAAGACAATTGGCTAACTTCCCAAAAACAAAATCAAACCAATTCATCTTCTTCGGAAGCCTCACCTAATCAACAATCTACTTATAAAACGCCGCCCCAAGTTGTTCCCAGTAAAAATGTTGCTCCGATTACAACTCTCATTTTTCTAAATCCAAAACGAGCCGTTAACCATTTAACAGATTGGGAATTCAGTGGCCGTTATTTATTTAGCGATGATCGCAGTGAGAATTTAAAGATTAATAGTATTGTTAAACTTAACAGTCAAGTGGTACAAAGTCTCTCTCAAGAGAATGTTTTTCGATCCGACTTTCAAGCTGATTATTTTGAATTAAAAACAGTCAAACAAGAAAGAACAATTACCACTACCTTCAAAGAACCACAGACCTTGAATGGTCTGATCATACAGCAAACGTTCACTGGCAACTGTAGTGCCGTAGATCCAGAAGTAACTGATCAATCACAACAATGTAGTTTTCTTCCTGCCATAGTCACTGACCGCGAAAGCATTGAACCCGATTTTTTAGTACCCACTAATATTGAACAATTTAATCAAGGTAATCCCATTGCTCAACCCATTTCTCAAGAAACCCTAGAAATTATTAAGCAACCAGGATTTCAAAATATTGGCGCCGATGGCGAACCTCTTGGACTGGATATATTTTTCCCTAATACAGGCGGGGTACCAGGCAATCCTCAGTCTAAAAAAACCAAAGTTTCTCGCGAAGAAGATATTGACCTGACCTATTCAGGACGTTATTACAAAACACGACAAGTAATCAAGGCCAATCATGAACGGGCTGTTTTAGGACGGACTGTACATGGATTCGGTTTAATTGGCAGTCAAAATAATCTTTTGCTGAATGGCACAGTACAGGGGATTGGTTTATTTTTGCCTGATATAATTCCAGAGTTGGAAGGATCCAAAAAAGCTGTTAATACGAATATTAATAAAAATCTTTTTGTAGCTGCTAATAATACGCGTCTTCCTGAAGATAGCTTCGTCATTTATCAAGGAGGCCTCGGGAGCAGTCAGTCTCCAAAAAAAACAAAAAACAATCAAAAAGCACCCTCAGCTAATTTTAACAGCATTTGGCTAGGACTTTCTCCTGTTGTCGAACCTTCTTTGGAGACAAGTGCCAGATTTGAACCAACTAGCCCAAGACGAATTACCTTAAGGACTGGGGCACAAGGAGGGGGCGACTCTAATTTAGAATTTTCAGCTATCGTTGACGATACAGAAGTTACAACGAATAATCCCCAGCTAACTAATTTTTTTATTCAGAACTTTACCACTTTTTTAGAACAAGATGCTAATTTCATAACAAAACGAAAGTTTGTTGAAGAAACAAATTATTATCCACATCTCAGTTTATCAGGAAATATTACCGGCAACGATCGCGCTTTACGCTATTATGGAGGAATTATTGCCTCAGAAGAAGCAAAAGTGTATTTAGGTAGCGACTACACTCAAAAGTTTAATAATGGTTGGCAGGTTAACATCGCAGCCATTAATTATACGAATCCTGACGAAGACTATTTCAGTAAAGCAGAAGGAAACGTTGCTAAGGCGTGGAGATTTTCTAAAGAGACTAGCCTAACCGTATCGGCAGGATTTCGTTATGTTTGGAATCGGCCAGAAGAACAAGTACTCGATGATCCAGTGGATAATAATGTTAATTTAGGTGCTACTTTAAATATGGATTGGTTTTCCTTAAGTTTGACCCGATTATTTGATGTGTTTCCAAACTCTGCTGGCAATCAATTAAGAGCGAGTGTTGGGATTGATGTTAGCAATAATACCACGGTGAATGCTTACTTTATTCCTCAACGAGGCGTTGAAAGTTTTGGTATTAGCGGTAACTATCAGTTCACGAATGATAGTATATTTAATTCTTTGAGTGTACGCTGGAATCGCAGTGTTTTTGATTTTGGGGAAGATCCGTTTGATAATGAGTTGAAAGAATCTAATGATACTTTTTCAGTTTTACTAAACTTCTCTGGTTCCTGAAACTATTCTTATCTCTCCCTTATTCTTCGTTGGAGGTTGGAGTTAGGAGGGAGGAAGAGTCTCCGGCAGTTAGAGAAGAAGACACCGATTGTTGCCAACGCCAAATTCTCAGGGTTTCGTCGTCGCTGCCGCTGGCGAGAAACGTCCCGTCTGGGCTAAAAGCGACGGTATTGACTGCACCATGATAGCGACTCCAACTACACTTCACTGGCTTGTCTTTCAAAATTTCAATAACTTTCACCGTTTTGTCGTTGCTGGCACTGGCGAGGTATTTGCCATCGGGACTAAATTCTACCGCATTGACAGCCCATTGATGTTCCCGAAGCGTTTGCCGAAGCGTTTGCGTGCTTAATTCCCAAATTTTTAAGCTGCAATCCCAATCGCCGCTGCCACTGGCGAGGTATTTGCCATCGGGACTAAAAGCGAGACTCGTTACCGCATCAGTATGGCCTTTTAAGGAAAATATAGGCTTGAAACCATACAGTTCCCACAGTTGAACGGTACTGTCGCCGCTGGCAACAGCAAAATATTCCCCATCGGGACTAATAGCAAGGGCTTTAATGGTTCCCGGTTCTAAGCTTAACCGATCTAACACTCGTCCGGTTTGCCAGTTCCACAGTAAGATTTCCCCTCCCACGCTGCCGCTAAGGAGAATATCTTGATAAGGACTCAATTGTACCGTATTAATTTCAAAGCGATGGCCTTTCAGGGGTTGCTGCAATTGCTGGCTTGTGAGACTCCAAACTTTAATGGTTTTATCGCGGCTGCCGCTGATCAAAAATTCGCCATCTCGGCTAAAGACAACTTTGGCAATCGGGGCAGCATGTTCGGTTAACTTGCGATGATATTCCCAATTTCCCACCTCCCACAAACGGACACAATTATCTTTCCCAATGAACTTTCCCCAATCAGCCCCTCCTGCAGTGGCCAGCAAGTCTCCATTCGGACTAAAATCTAGACTATAAATCGCCCCTTTCCCGCTATTAACTTTGATGACTGGCGGCGTTGGGTTCGCATCGGGCGACGGTTGAGAAGGAGAGGGAGATGCTGGAAGGGAAGATAAAACCCCTAGTGCCGATAATACAGCGTTGGCTGAAGTGTAGCGTTCTTTGAGATCAAAGGCAGTCATCCCATCCAGAATCGCTGCTAGGGAATCGCTGATGGGCAAGTCTTGGCAGTAGTAATCTCGCCACTGCAATTGATTGTCTAAGGGATTGTACAGTTCAAACGGAGAAACCTCAGTCAGTAAATGAAGACAAGTGACTCCTAAGCTATAAAGATCGCTGGCAAAGGTGGCTTTCCCATAAACTTGTTCCGGCGCGGCGTAACCGGGAGAACCGATAATCGTTCCAGTTTTTCCCAATTCACTGAGAGAGGCTAATTTGGCTGCCCCAAAATCAACTAAGACAAATTCGGGATCCTCATCGCGACGGATGATATTGTTGGGTTTAATATCCCGATGAATGACGCGGTGATCGTGGATATATTGGAGAACCGGCAATAAGCTGGTTAGCAACTTTCTAATGTCTCGTTCCGAAAATGCCCCGCACCGAGACAGTTCCCTTGCCAGATTTTCCCCATCAATCCATTCTTGGATAATATAGTGATACCCTTCTTGTTCGATGTGGTCATATAACTGCGGAATTTGGGGATGATCGCCTAATTGTTGCAGGCGCCTGGCTTCGGAATGGAAGAGTTGAATCGCTTTGCGGGAGTTGAGAAGAATTCCCTGTTCATTTTGCGGAAAAAATTGTTTAATGACACAGGGGCGTTGTTGGTAAAGGTCTTTTCCCAGGAAGGTGCGTCCAAAGCGACCGCTAGCAATTAACGCTCGGGCTTGGTATTGTTGCTGAATGGTCAGGTCAAAGCCGCAGTTATTGCACCGCTGATGGTTAGCAGCCGTTTCCGGGTGAAGACAGTAAGGGTTGAAACAATAAGCGATGTCTTGATCCATTCCGAAGTCTGGGGAGATGAGAGGAATTAATTCGGTTTTCCTTGGTTGCGAATTATCTCTAATGGTAAGCCATCGGCATCGGCAATAAAGGCAACTTCATAAACGGTTTCGCCAATCATCTGTTGGGTGGGTTCCAGCAACACTTTTAAAGGAGAGACTTGGTCCGGGTTTTCTTGGGAGGCTTGTTGAAAGCGCGATCGCGCCTGATTTAACCATTCGGGCAGACTCTCGGCATATTCGGTAACATCAAAGGAAAGATGATAATACCCCACATAATGTTCATCGTGGAAGGCATCTGGGGCAGGTTTCGGTTGCGGAATTTGAATCAGTTCCAGGCGCGAGTTCCACCCTTCTAACCAACAGGCAAGGGTGTAACCGGTGGTAAAGCGTTGTTGGATGGTAAAGCCAAATAATTCGTAAAACGCGATCGCGCGGTGAATATCTCCGGTGCGAATAGAAACGTGGTGCATCACAAGCAGCTTCAACCTTATTCAAATAAGCGGAAGTAGGGATAACGAATCGGATGGCCGGGTTCTTTTTCTAAATCAAAATTAATGACGCCCCAACGGGGATCTTCTTCCTCATCTGGGCTAAAGCTAATCGGTAACCCATACAAGCGCAACTCATCTTCTTGATTGTCTCCCCAGCGCGATCGATGTTTCTCCAGGTAAGAACTGACTAAATCCCGATAGCGGTTGGCAATAATCACCCGCGTTGCCCGATAGCCTTGGGTATACAGTCGATCCAGTGCTTCATGAATTTCAAAGCGAATCCCATCAGGATGAGTATGTTGTCGATACCATTGACCATCCCACATGCGCCAACAACGTCCCGATTGTAAATGAACTAACTCTTCCGTTTTGGGATCGGCTTCAAAGGCCCCATGACGCGAACACAGATACGTATCTGTCAAGGTAAGCGCCGGAATGGTTTGGCGACAATGAGGACATTTAATTTCCGCCCCAAAAATGGGATATTGCAAAGCTGGATCCATACTTTCAGTTACGTTTGGTTTTACGCCCAGAGTCAGCGATTCCATTATATCGGACGGGAAAAATAACCAAGCACCCTAAATACTTATTTCAGCGATGTCTGGTTGCTCAAATC
>JBDGQV010000118.1:0-12400 GCA_042218725.1 Halothece sp.
AGGAGAAAGTTCAACAAGTGAGGAATGCTGCCAACCCAAAGTTTCAACCGGCGTCGGTGGCAAGCAATCTTCTCAGTCAGTGGCGCAACCGAGGCGGGAACGGCGAGAACTCCTAACGAATCAGACTGAGTTTAATCAAGTCTGCCAAGCGATACGGGCGGGAAGCAGTGTTTTAGTTCTAGGGGAATATGGATCGCCTAAATCGGAATTAGCTGGTGCTCTCAGTGTAGAGTTGGAGGAATATCAGAGCGCGATCGCGTCCTATCAAGGCTCTTTGAAAAAACTCTTATGCTCAATTGCTGAACAGTTGGACATTCCCACAGCCGAACCCAGGTATAACAAGGACGGGGAACAGGTGGGAGAAAAAGCCCTCACGGCTGACGGTCTCAAAGAAGAAATTACCGAGAATGTTGGGGATGCTACTTTGCTGATTCTGCCGGAAGCGCAGCGATTGCCTGCCAGTATTCGCTATTGGCTGGAAGACTTGTTGCATCTGGGGGTTAAGTTGATTGGCTTTGCGGTAGCGAACCCGATGAAAGATGTCTTTCTCAACTTGATTGAGATTGAGTTGGGCTTGCCCACGGATGCGGAAATTCGGGCGGTGATGGATCGCGAGTCCAAGCGGTTGGGTTTGGAACTGTCGCGATCGCGCCTTGCCGAACTACAAGCCATGTCAGGACGAAATTTACTCCTGGCACGGAAGGTCATCCAAGAAGAAGCGTTGGGGATTAATAAGCGTAAGCCTCAGCATACCCAATACGTGGTGATTATGCCGATTATTGTCGCTTGTTTGATGAGTTTTGGGATTATCCGCTTTGTGGGGATGGGCACCAATAACAAAGCCTTGTATATCTTTGGCGGCGCTTCGTTGGTTGCCGGAATGACGTTGAAACAACTTGGATCGGTACGGGGGGCGAGAAAGCAGTTTGGGCAATGATGTCAGTAACTCATGCGGTGATTGCAGCGGCGGGAACGTCTTTAGTTTTAGCTAGTGGCGATCCGTTGGTGTTGGGTTTAGCTGTCGTGGGGTCGCAGTTACCAGACTTGGATACCACCACCAGTTTAATCGGTCAGATTTGTTATCCCATTTCCAATTGGATAGAGGAACGCTATCCCCATCGCAGTGTTACGCATTCTTTCTTAGCCACAGCTTTCATCGCAGTGGCGGGCGGTCTGCCCCTCTATTTTTTTCTAGGGGAAAGTTTGAAGAGCGCGATCGCGCTTCCCCTCGGTCACCTGTTGGCGTGCTTTTCCGATGCCTTTACCAAGCAGGGCGTGCAGTTATTTTTCCCTAATCCCGCTTGGGCAATCAGTGTTAGTAATCCTAATCGCAGACTCACCACCGGCGGAACGGGGGAGTATTGGGTGTTAGCGACAGCCACAGCAATTTTAGTTTTAGGGATTTGGCTGGCTGGGGGAGGCGGCGCGACGCAAAAAGTCGGATCTAGTCTGGGATTAGCTGATGCCCAAATCAGGAAGTATAACCAGTTAGCGGCTAATCATGTGGTGTGGGCAAATATTAAAGGGGTGTATCAAAGCGATCGCGCTCCTGTCGAAGATCGGTTTTTAGTTGTCGGAGAAGAAAGCGGGTTTATTGTTATGTCTTCGCAAAAGGATGTTTACAAAGTGGGAGATGGTTTAATTGCAGATCGTCTGGTTATTAATAAAGGTCAATCGGCCAATATTCAGTTATCCAGCCTCGCTTTTGATGATGAGAATCTGGCGACAAGGTTATCTCAGGTGAGAAACCAATATCCGGGCAGTTTGATTTTAGTTAACGGCACTGTCTCTGTGGATTTTCCCGAAGATATTACCCTTAGCCAGCAACCGGATCAGCTAAACACCATCAAATTATCCGGTACGAACGTCACGCTAACTTACTGTCCCATCTCCGAAGCCATCACGGTACTTAATGACCAATGGGCAATCGGTTCTCTTACTATTAAAATCATCAATCCTTCTCCTTGGCAATGAAATTATCAACCTTAACTATCATTTCTCTGAGTTGCGCTGGTACGCTGATCGCGATCGCTGTTATGCCGGTTAGTTCTCCTGAAAAGGTGACTGCCCAACAACAGGAACAGCCTTTAGAACAACCACCCGTAAACAGTACTCGTAAACGCCACACCATCACGGTTACGGTTTCCTCACCGGAAGATATCAAAGTGTCAGAAGGAGACCGCATTGCCGAAGGAGCGGTGATTGCTGACCGTACCAAGGAACGAGCCAAGTTGGTGCAACAACGGAACCAATTGGAACTGGTGATTAACAAAGCGATTCAAGCTACGCCGTTGCCCTCCGCACCCCCGGAACCGAGTTATGCCGCCCAACAGGCAGCAGTGGAAGAAGCCAGGGAGATGGTTGCTTATTGGAAGCAGTTGCCTAAGCCGGAATATCGCTTCAAACAGGAGGATTTGGTTCTCAGTTTGGATACGGAAATGGTAGAAAAACGGCAAACGCTGGCGCAAAAACGAATTGAAGCCCAGCAGGAATTGAATAGCGCGATCGCTAATTTGCAAGATGCCAAATCGCGCTATCAACGGGAACTCTACAATTACAACCTCAATCTCAGCAAAGCCCAAGCCAGTCAGCGGCAGCGAGAGATGGATGTTTTGCGACTGAGGGAAAAATTGGATAACTTAAATCAGCAAATCAGCGAGTTAAGCGTCATTCGCTCTCCCTATGCCGGGCGCGTGCGACGGGTCAAAATTATTAATCAAAATAATCTGACCATTACTGCTGAGGTCACGTTATTGGTGAAAAGCAGTGAAAATTAACAGCAGTTTCGTCATTTTAGTGGGATTTGCGCTCATTGTTTGGGGCGTTGCGCATCGCGCTGAGTTGAATTCCCCCGTTGCTGGGAATCAATGTCGGGTGAAACCGGGGTCGATTTATGATGGCGATACCTTGCGCGTGCTGTGTCGGGGAGAGGAATTAAAAATTCGGCTGTGCGGGATTGATGCCCCGGAGAAGGCGCAAGCTGGGGGGATGGCATCTCGGGATTATCTGCGTTCTCGCTTACCGGATAACGCCATAGTTCGGGTTAATCCCATTGAAACAGATCGCTACGGCAGAAAAGTAGCAGAAGTTTTTCTGGGGGAAACCTTCATTAACGCCGAAATGGTCAGAAAAGGTTACGCTTGGCATTATCCGGGTTATAGCAGAAATTGTCCCAATCGGAGCGCGATCGCGCAAGCAGCGCAAGAAACGGAATTAACGGGGACCCCGCCTTGGGAATTTCGGAAAGGAAATTGAGGGGGGCGATGCCCGAAGGGCGGTAGCTTCGCTACCTCGCGTACCTCTAACCGCGTCGATGGCATATTTGGCACTTGATCAATTAGCAAATATTTGCTGAAATTCCTGACATGTCTGTCGTTTGAATGAAATGTCTAATCCTACTGACTTGATCGACGCACCTAGAACAATGCTGAAATTCGTAATGAATGGGTTAACAGGGGTCGATACCATGCGAAAAGCGGAATTTGGCCCTTTGATTAACACGAAAATCAAACCATTTTATAATGTAGCAAAGGGGTGCGTCGATTTGGCCTCTAAAACTCTTGCAGTGCCTGGCCTCTGAGACGGTCTCTTCTCTCCACTCGCTGGAGAGGAATTAATGGAAACGCTAAAAGAGTCGTCAATCCCTAAACGAATGGATTTTTCAGCTTCTCTCCACTCGCTGGAGAGGAATTAATGGAAACCCGAACTCTACACTATACAGTGGAATTCCCTCTTCTTCTCTCCACTCGCTGGAGAGGAATTAATGGAAACACCCAGATAAGGGCTCATCATCATTTTCTAAAGTTTGAGCTTCTCTCCACTCGCTGGAGAGGAATAAATGGAAACCATTGTGAGGCTGAATAAAGTGATTTTGATTTCGTCTTCTCTCCACTCGCTGGAGAGGCTTAGCTGGTAACTTAAAGGGATGAAAGCTATTTCAAATTCCTTGGAAAAAAAAGACCGCTCCTATTAGGGGCGGTTGCTTCATTTGTTAGTGGCGCGATCGCGCTACTTTGATTGGGTGTTACTTCGCGATCGCCTTGATAACTAAATAACCATTACTAAATTGCCCTAAATGAGCGAAATTTAGGAATTAGTGGTGCGTCGGTCTAGTGTGGGAGAAATTCCAAACAACCAAAACTCCTAATTTGTCTGGTATTTAGCAGCTAGAAAACGAAGCACTAATCCATCAACGCACCTAGCAGACAGCACAAAAGGCTGACTCTTTGGTTAACCCGCGTCGATTCCTCTCCTATAGCGAAATTAAGCCTTGTTCGTTGACAGCAGAAAAGGGTAAGTTAGAATGGCAAATAATCGGTGCGTCGATTTGGTTTCTGAAAGCCAGAGGTGGACAGGGCTCTGAAAAGGACAGTTCCGATCAACTAATCCCTGCTGAGGGATGGAAACACTTTCTACGTACAATTGGAACATTTGTTCTTCATAAGAGTTCCGAGCAACTAATCCCTGCTGAGGGATGGAAACAACGAAGTTTCACGAATAATCTCGTTTATATTCATTCCGACGTTCCGATCAACTAATCCCTGCTGAGGGATGGAAAATTGAGGTGGTAAAAGATCGGAAGTCTTCTAGAGTTCTCCATTCACTGGAGAGCAATCAAAAAAAAACCGCTCCCCTTTGTCTGGAGCGATTCCTTCATTATGTAGAACTACAATCTTTTCCCTATCTAATAGCCCGATTTTGCCAGAGCGCGATTACCCGATAACGCCATAGTTCGGGTTAATCCGATTGGAACGGATCGCTACGGCAGAAAAGTAGCAGAAGTTTTTCTGGGGGAAACCTTCATCAATGCCGAAATGGTCAGAAAAGGTTACGCTTGGCACTATCAGGCTTACAGCAGAAATTGTCCGAATCGGGGCGCGATCGAATCTTCGATTCGGTGACGCTTCGCGTCAATCGCGCAAGCAGCGCAAGAGACAGAATTAACAGGAACCCCGCCTTGGGAGTTTCGGAAAGGAAATTGAGGGGCGCGATTCTATGATTAATCTTCTATATTTAGATAATCTTTCAGCGTTTTTTCAATAAATAACATTTGTACTCTACTGTCAGTTTCAATTATTTTTTTATTATTTTTATTAGAAGTTCTAGCAAAAACTTGGTAATGATAAATAGTATATGGTTCCCCATTTTTAGCTTTGGCAATTTCTTCTCTAACTTCAGAAAATATTTTTGCTATTTTAACAATCCTAAGAGAAGAAGCCTTAGTAGGTGATAATGGTTTACGAATGATTATCACCTTATCATCAACTGTGATGGAGGTTATATTCATTATACTACTTGTTACTTTAAATAAGATAAGAATAATAGTGCAAATAAATCCTATAAAATATATGGTTGCACCAGAACCTCCTTGATTTATATCTAAAATCAATAATACAAATATTATTATCAATAAAAAAAACAAGCATACAATTATAGAAATCCAGGTCCTTGTAGTAGACCAAATATTATATTTAATCTTTATATAATTATTAAAATTTTCAACTTCAATACCTTGAGGTGGGTTTAGAAATTGATTACTCATAAATTAGTTATTAATGCAAATTTGAAATCGTTAATGTTATACACACAATAATTAATCTCTACATCGTCGAATGTCAATTTTCCAACTTTTAGTTAGGATAAGTGTGATCGTGTCATGCTATTCATCAATTTCTCTAATTTTTGATGTGTCTTGGTATAAGTTAGGGTTAAAACGATAATAAGGTAATAAATAAAAAGTATTGTTAACTTTTATTTTTTTAGAAAAGGAATCACAGAACTTATCTTGAATATTTAGATAGTCTTTAAGAATATTTTCAATAAATAAAATACCTTCTTTATTATTTAATTTCAATAATTTTAATAATTTTTTTTCATTATTAGACAATTTGGCAAAAAGTCCATAACCATATGTTTGTAATCTATGCTTCTTAGGATTATGCTTTTCAGGTTTACGTATTAACAATCTTCTTGAAGATAATTCTTTTATCTTAGTAAGTTTTATATTAAAATTAGGTGGTATAGGCAAAGGCTTCTGACGTATAATTATTTGATTACTATAGATAAAAAAAAATATGTATTATTAATAAACATTATTAAAGTTAAAAATATCATAAAAAGGCCTGGTATTAAGTATACTATAAGTGAAGGATCCAAGGTTCGTGCTTCATTATTAATTGCATCAAAAAGATTTACTAATATTATTGAATTCCAAAAAAATGTAAATAACATTATTTTGATTGTCATCCCTTGCCTCCACCAACTGATGATAATTGTCATATGATCATTAAAGTGCTTGACTCTGATATATCTAGGTCTTTCACGAAATCCATTACTCATAATTAAGGCTAGTAATAATAAACCTTACTCTTATTAATCCGTGCGCTAAATAGTTAACATGGGGAAGTGAATTACGGCAGTTTTCTGTATGGAATTAAAAGACGCTCGGAGTTTACCTCCTCAAGCCCAACAAGCCATTCGCAAAAGAGCAGTAATGGCAGTAATTGAGAACAAGCGTTCTCAAGGAGAAGTTGCCCAAGAATTTGGAGTCACTCGTACGGCGGTTAATCAGTGGGTGCAACGTTACCGTCGGGGGGGCGAGACAGCTCTCAAGGCTTGTAAACAAGGTCGTCGTGAGCATCCTACTTTGGCGCGATCCCAGGTAACGACAATTACCCGTCTCATTCGGGATTACAGCCCAGAACAACTACAACTGCCATTTGCGCTCTGGACTCGACAAGCTGTATCTCAGCTCATTGAACAATTTTTGGGAATTACTCTTTCTCAAACGACGATTGGTCGTTATCTACGTCGCTGGGGGCTCTCACCACAGAAACCTGCCAAGCGCGCCAGAGAACAATGTCGGATAACACTCCAACAGTGGTTAACTTACCAGTACCCAGCTCTACGTCAACGAGCGCAACAAGAAGGAGCGGAAATTCATTGGTGTGATGAAATGGGGCTACGTTCGGACCATCAAGCGGGAACTTGTTGGTCACAAGTGGGGAAAACGCCCATTGTGGAAGGAACTGGACAACGCTTCAGTTGCAACTTAATTTCTAGCCTTACCAATCGAGGAACCTTACGCTTTCAAGTGTTTCAAGGGGGATTTAATAGCGATGTCTTTTTAGAATTTCTACGCCGATTAATCCGCTCCAGGCAAAACAAAGTTTTTTTAATTGTAGATCGTCATCCTGTGCATCGCTCCCGTAAGGTTCAACAATGGGTAGCCCAGCATCAGGATCAATTGGAACTATTCTATCTTCCCCCCTACAGCCCAGAACGAAATCCCGATGAATTTCTCAATCAGGACATTAAAAGCAATGCTATGAGACGACAAAGACCCCGTAATCGTAATGAACTCATGAAAATGGTTCGTTCTTATTTATATAAAATTCAGAAATGCCCCGAACGTATTAGTCGTTATTTTTGGGCTAAGCCAGTTCAATATGCCGGCCTCTAGGTGTTAACTATTTCCTGCACGGATTAATAAGTTGTCGCGGGCATTGTGTACGGATATATTGGGAAAGAGCCTTTTTACTAAACTTTGGCATATTAAGCAGGAAGTGTTGCTGATTAGAAATATTATACTTCAGAAATATAATATTGATCCAATCACAATTGTGATTATCTGACTTCAAGTTCAGAAATGGTTTAAAAAGAAAACTTTAAACCAAAAATAATACTGAATTGATGTAATTTTACAAGCCGGTAGTCAGGAATTAAACTTTAACTTTCCAATTTGCTAAAGTTAAATCTAGAAGGAAAATACTTATTGATGACCAAACCCAGTATCCGATCCCTCAAGACAAAGCACGGGTCAAATTCGGAATTGACGCCGAAACCAGAACGCGCTAAGTCTTCTGATTCAGCAGAATCAGGTAATGGGTCGTCATCGAAACCGAATCAACAACTCTCTCCCAAGCCAGCACCCCCCAGTAACGCCGCAAAAACAGCAACGCCTCAAAAAGATAGCGATGCACCCACCGCAGCATTTCAAGCAGTAGGGGTAATCAAAGGAGAAGTTTCCGTTTTATCTGATGAAAAAGGGACAATTACCATTGCCGGAAAAAATTACCCTCTTTTGTGTCCTCACTACCTGAAACGAAGATTCAGGATGTTAAAGAAGGAAATTGAGCAAAGTGGAAAAGCAGAACAGAGACTAATCGTATATCCCCAAGTGTTTTACTTTTCAGATGAATATGAGTCTTACCAAGTCTGTTTTGCTTTCGTTAGATTCGATCAAGGGGAAAAGAAGGGAATCCTGAACACTGTAGGCGATATGGAGTTCATGCTTGCTGGGCTATGGCAATGGATTTCTAAATGTTCGATTCCTTGTGTTTCCATCTTCAAAAATTCAACGCCGAAGCGCGTCAATCGCATCAAACAAATGAATCCTATTTCCAAAGTTCGATTTCTCCATGCTAATCATCTTCCGTTGTTATGGGAAGACGCGCCAGTGGAACCAAAACCGTCTAACTCGGAAACTTCTCCGATGTTTGTCAATGTCAAGGCTCGGTTTAATCCAGAGAAGGATGTGTTTGAGTTTGTTAGCAGTGTAGCGCCGCCTCTGGAGAAGCCGCCGAAGTTTTTGCAAGCCTCAGAAGAAGATAAAAAAGCCGCAGCACAAGCCAAACAAGAAAAGAAAAAACAGACAGAGGAAGGATTAACGGGAGTGGCGCTTGCCCAACGCCTGGGGGTCAGCAGCAGTACCGTGGGCACTAATAGTAAGAAAGGGAAAGAAGCATTTATGGCTTGGACCCGCGGCAAAGACCCGGAAGGACTGGCTTGGGAACGACGGGACGAAGAAAGCGAGACATCTCAGAAGAAGCCAAAACCCCGTTATTTCGTTGTTACCGAATGATGAAACCCAAACCTGATTGAACCAGCGGGATTGATTCTTTTGTGTTGAAAATTTCATCAAGTTCAAGCAACTAATCTTAAAAAATCCCTTAATTTCTCATGTAGCGTGGAGTTCAGGGAGTTTTTCCAACTTATAGAGCTTGCGGAAGTTTGGTTGGGGTCGGTATCTTGAAAGTACCACCTAAACAAACACCAGACCCCTATGTTTAATTCCAATATAGCACCTCAAACCTTATCACATCAGCAAGCTCAATTACAAGAAACCCGCATCGCCAAGTGTGAAAACGACATCGCCGGGATGCTGGAAAAAGAAGGAATTGTCCCGGCCAGCATGTCCCGAGACGCCGCCCACTTCCTCTGGCAGCTGGTTTATGAACAGCAGCAACCGCAATACGGCATCGAAATCGATGGGCTGAAATATATTTACAATACTTATCCCAAACTGGTGGAACGCTATGAATTGAAGTTCCATGTCGAGACCGTTCGCAAACAAATTATCCGACCGCTGGAGAAAACAGGTCTCCTTGACTCCTGTAAGCCCAGAGTCCACTTTAGCTATCACGAGAAAGGCTATCGAGTGAATCTGGAAGTGGCGCGCAACTTGATGGCGGCGTATTACGAGTGGTATCAATCCCACAAATTATCTTCTCAACGGAAACGTGATTCAGAAACGAAAAATCAGTATTCCGATTCCAACCGGATGAATTCAACTCCTGCACCGACTGAATCGGGTCAGCAAACCGCTTCTTTAAACACGAAGAACCGACATGACGAACTGGCAAGAGAGAGTCCTGATGATAATATATCTAAAATTTGTTCAGAGAAAAATTGCCAACAAGAAACGGGTAGCACTGCCCTTACCGAGTTGAACCAAGAAAGCACAACTTCTCGGTCTACTTCCGAAGTCGGTGAAACCGCCAATGACCAACAACTGGATCCTGCGTTGTCTACTGGTTCAGAAGAAGAGCACTATTCCGCGCCCCAAATGTGCGATGAAACACTAATTAATGGTGCTTGGAAATCAGCAGAGGAACGGGAGTTATTTGCCCAAGATATTTATGCCATGCTGAAGAATTTGGCTTCTGTTGAACTCAATAGTCCGGAGGGCTATACCAATGCGTTGCTGCAACGGTTGGATGCGCCAAAGGCGCGGTGGCGTGAAGCGCCACATCGCGGGGGTGATTCTAGAAGTTTGGCGACCCTTGAGAAATGGCGCAACGGTGAACCGTTTGAAGTTCTTTTCCCGCAATTTGCTGTAGCTGAAACGCCGAGCTCTCAATCGGAAGCGGTGCAGGAGGAAGTGAATCGCGGCTCTGCTCAGGGGCAGGCTTGCTCTGGAAAATCGGCTGCCCGAGAAGGGAATTTGCAGGAATGGCAGATTAAGGCCGAAGATACCGGTTTGCTGGAACAGGGCTATCAAGTGGGCGAGATTTACCCGCAGTTTCTGCAATGGGCAACCGGAAAACTGAAATACCATCCCGATTTGACGGATTACGCAGCGAAGGCGCATGCGCTGAAAAAGCTGACATTTGAGCGTCAATTGGCGTTTGAGTTGTGGAAGGAGTTTAAACGGCTCATTGTCCGGGAAATGGAAGATAAGCAGGAGCAACAGAAGAAAGGGCAGCCTTATTACGTGCCGAATTGGATGAAACTGCCGCCGGATACCCCCGTCAAAAAAGCCCGTGAAGCTTCCTTAGAACTTTCTCAGGCTCAATGGGATGAACAACAGCGATTAGAGGCCACACGGGCTCAAATTGAAGGGGAGAAAGAACAATTATCATCATCTCTTCCCGGTTCTTCCTCTGATAGTGAAGAGGC
Source organism: Halothece sp. (assembly GCA_042218725.1). Taxonomy (GTDB): domain Bacteria; phylum Cyanobacteriota; class Cyanobacteriia; order Cyanobacteriales; family Rubidibacteraceae; genus Halothece. The sequence continues at coordinate 10,681 of JBDGQV010000118.1, forward strand.
AGCCAGCGAGGGGCAAAGTTCCTTCAGTTTTGGACAATGGTATGATTTGGCGAAAGCGCAGGGATTGGTTGAAGCTAGTGTCGAGGCTAGTGTCGGTAAGCAACAAGGCATCAGAATTCTATTGAAGGATTCCCAACAATGGGTGTGGTGGGAAGACTTGTTACAGCAGGGTTATACTTGGGAATATCTGCAACATCAACAAGAACAGGCTGAACAAGCGGAAACTAAGGATGATGAGGCGTCATCGCCCGGTTGTTGGGTAGAAACAATTCGTCGCTTAGTTGAGCAGGTTAAAGAGACTGTTTATGAATCCTGGGCCGTATCGGCGATTAACAATGCGTTGACTGAAGTTAGCGAGATTGAACGGGAGACCATTCTGGCTTTAGCCCGCAATGCCTTGAGTCCGGATTCTCTCAATCAAATTGAGGTGGGTTTCTGAGTTGGCTCAGATTGTCGGCTAATCTCTCGGTTTGTCTAGCAATTGTTGGATGATCTGAGGGGAGACCCGAAAATTGGTTTGTTGCAATTTGGTCAGGGCTTTTGTTAGGTCAATCCAACCTTGACTGGCTGCATCGTCTAAAATTCCCAGGGTACCGATGACGGGAATCCCCCGCTCCCTTGCTTTGTTTCTGCCCAAACGTTCATCGATCATCAGCAACTCAGCCGGGAGAGTTTGAGCAAGACTAATCGCGGCTTGTTCTCCTGGATCTAGGCGAGTTAGAGTTTCATCAATGGCAGAAACCTCTGCAATTTTGAGCCAAGGGGGAGGATGGCGAATCCACTGTTGAACAACTGAGGGGGCTTCTGGCGCCAGCATTTCCTCACGTACTGCATCAGGAATCACAATTTGTTCAAACAAGCGCGGCAGCAAGTCCAGTTGGTCGATGAGCAGGAGATAGTTGATGGGCGAAGTATCGGAAACGACAGTCATTTAACCAGCATTGCTTTGCTTGGCTCGAAATTGGCGCAGGGTTTCGCGATCGCGCTCCAAGTCCATTTCATCGTAATGCAAGTTAGCATTATGCTCTTTCAAAAATACATCCACTGCCCAGCGAGAGGGTAATCCCAAAATCCGTCCCACCTCAGCGTGGGTAATTTTTTCAGCTTGATAAGCCTGTACGGCTAACGCCTCAATCACTTCCCGCTCTAAATGGTTGCTGCCCAGATGTTGGACTAATTCATCAGGAAGATTAATGGTAATTTGCATAACTTTGACTCCGTTTAACTTAGCTTTTTAATTGATCGAAAAACTGCCTGATCTGTTTACCAGTTCCCGTTAAACGGGAACCGGTGTTATTGGTTACTGTTTACTTTGTTGGGAGGATTCTAACTCTTGAGCAATTGCTTTAAGTTCATCAAACGATTTTTCATCCCAATTGACATCTTTGTATTGCTCCTCCTTACCTTGGTCTTGAATGAGTTCCAGGCAAACAATAATTCCCTTCTCTTTTTTGAGCTCTTTAATTTCCTTTTTTAAGTCTTGATTGCTGCTTTGCAGCATCCAATTGACACATTCGATGGAAGTTCCTGTGATTTCTTTGTTAGGTCGATTTAAATGGAGGAAAGGAGGTTTCGGCACGCGATTCACCTGATCTTTATGTTTATGGATAAATCGAACTAAGTTCGCGTGCTTCCTTTTTAGTTTAGACCGCTCTTCTAACTCTTCTATAGCAGTTCTCGAATTTATGAGGTACAGTAACAACAGTGAGTAAACCAATTC
>JBDGQV010000119.1:0-3319 GCA_042218725.1 Halothece sp.
GTAAAAAAGGGGGGTCTCTATCCCATAAAAACTCAGCCTAAACAAGCCCGAGCAGTGGCCACAACAGACTGCCCTAACGCTTCTAAATCATACCCGCCTTCCAAACCAAATAAAACCGTTGGTGTCACAGAAAGAGACAACTGCGTCAAGGTATAGTAATCATCTGGCTTTAGAGACACTTCTGCTAAGGGATCTGCATGGTTGGCATCATAACCGGCACTAACCATAAGCAAATCAGGTTCGAAATTGCGTAAAAACGGAATCACCTGTTCTTGAATTAAAGGATTATATTCATTCCAGGTACTTCCCGGCGACATCGGAATATTGAGAACATTATTGTAGTCGCCCTTTTCTTCCGGTTTACCGGTGCCGGGATAACAAGGAGACTGATGCAGGGAACAGTAAGCAATTTGGGAAGACTGTTCCACTAGCGATTGAGTTCCGTTGCCATGATGAACATCCCAATCTAAGATCGCAACGCGATTGACTTGCGGTTGGGTTAAGGCATAATGAGCCGCGATCGCGCAGTTGGAAAACAAACAAAACCCCATGCCCCGTTGTTTTTCTGCGTGATGGCCGGGGGGACGGGCTAACACCAACGCCGGTTGATGAGAATTTAACACCTGATCCACCCCATCAAACCAAGCACTGAGAGCCAGTAAAGCAATGTTATAACTATCTGCCGAAACGGGAGTATCCATATCGATTCTACCTCCCCCTTGTTCGGCCAACTTCATCACTTGCTGGTGATATTCCGGCGTATGAAGCTTTTCAATCCAAGGCTGAATTTCCCGTTGCTCAACTGGCGTTGGGCGTCGCCATTCCAATTCTTCCTGGGAAAAGGAATTTTGCAACGCTTCCACGATCGCGCTGAGACGTTCCGGGCGTTCTGGGTGAAGACGGCCTGTCCGGTGTTTGAGGAAATCCTCAGAATAAATGATTGGCAACATAGTCCTGACTGGGTTTCAAGGTCAAAATTCACGGCGAATTGGTCACTAATTTCCCCTTAGCCTTTGCTACCGTAAGATAAGGAGAAACCATGTTTTGAGGGAAAATGCTAAAACCGGCTCGTATTTCTAGAATTGTACCAGACTCCATTGGGGAAGAACTGGGGTTTGAAATCGGAGACGCGATCGTTGCCATTAATGGTGAACGTCCCCGGGACTTAATTGATTACCAATACCTTTGTGCCGAAGAAGAACTCACCCTCGAAGTTCTAGACAAACATGGCGAGACCCATTATCTAGAAATCGAAAAAGACTATGACGACCACCTGGGCCTAGAATTTGAAACTGCCCTATTTGACGGTCTCATTCAATGCAATAATCGTTGTCCCTTCTGTTTTATTGACCAACAACCCCCTGGCAAACGAGAAAGCCTCTACCTCAAAGACGACGATTATCGCCTCAGTTTTCTTTACGGGAGTTATCTTACCCTGACCAACCTTGCCCAACGAGAATGGGACCGAATTTCCCAGATGCGATTGTCTCCGCTTTATGTTTCAGTTCACGCTACAGAACCGGATTTAAGAGCGCGATTGCTAAAAAACCCCCGTGCTGGGAAAATTTTAGAACAACTGCAGTGGTTTCAACAGCATCGTCTCCAAATTCACGCCCAAATTGTGGTTTGTCCCGAAATTAATGATGGCGTTCACCTGGAAAGAACCTTAAGAGATCTCGCAAACTTCCATCAGGGAGAAATGCCGACTGTGATCTCCGCAGCTGTGGTTCCCGTCGGCTTAACCCGTTTCCGCCCTCAAGAAGATGAACTGACCCCAGTCAGCACCGAAAAAGCTCAAACCATTATTCAACAAGTACAACAGCTGCAACAGGAATTCAAGCAGGAACTGGGAACCAACTTTGCTTGGTTAGCTGATGAATGGTTTTTAATTGGCCGTCAAGAACTTCCTCCAGAATCCCACTACGAAGACTATCCGCAACTGGGAAATGGCGTTGGCTCAATTCGCCAATTTATTCAAGAATTTCATAGCGTTGCCGAGACAATGCTTCCTGGTGAAATTAATCCCCCTCGGCGGCTAACTTGGGTAGTCGGAAATGCAGTGGAACTTGCTTTTCAGCCACTCGTCAAACAATTAAATCAAGTCAAAGGGCTAACAGTGGAACTTGCCCCGTGCCGAAGCGACTATTGGGGACAGGAAATTACCGTGACAGGCTTGCTTACCGGTGAGGATTTATTAACCAGCCTCAGTGAAAGAGATTTAGGAGAAGGCATTCTCTTGCCCTCACTGATGCTAAAAGATCACGATACCCGATTTTTAGATGATCTAACGTTAGAAACCGTCAGTGAAAAACTGGCTATTCCGATTTTTCCAGTGACTGGCATTGCTGAATTAATCGAAGCTTGCTTATCCGATTCCTTGCCGAATACAATGTCAAAGGAATTAACTGGCTTTGACCAACAGTCACTGACAGGGGGGAGCTTTAGGGAGGAAGAAAAACCTTCTTCCCTGGAAGGTGTCATCTCTGAGTAGGTAAATTGAGCCCTTGCGGAGGACGAGGGAATTCAATTCCAGGATTGCACTTTCTCCAGTAAATCAAGAAATTGGCGACACGGCTTGTTATCTGCGATTCAATATTTCAGTTGCAACCGTTAGTCAATCTCAAAATTACTATGTAATAAGGTGTGTTGTTTAATCACTACATGATTAACAAAAAATCAATTTCTAGGAGTGAAAACGGAACGGAATCAATATGGTAGCTTTTCGTTATTTATTTGGTGTGAGTTTAGGAACAGTCGCGATCGCGGTTGGGTCTTGTGGAACTGCTGTGGCACAAAATTTAGTCTCTCTAGCTGATCGCAATGCCACTGCCCAATCTTCTTCTTTCGATCTCGCCACTGTCTCCGCAACGGATACAAACAATTTACAAGGTGGAACTGTAACAAGTACTTCCCAAGCCCAACTTGCTTTCACGAAAACGCTTGTCTCTCAAGCAACATCATCGGAAACTGGGAAGAAAGTGTGGAACAATCCTGCTTTAGCGACGAATTTTCAAACTTTGGAAACTGTTAATTTAAATAGGACTCAGATGCAGTTGGCTCAATTGCCGCAGTTACCGGAAAATAATCAGGAAAATCAACAAAATCGGCAAAATCAGCAAAATCGACAACAAGACAACAACCTAGAAGAATTTCAGGAACCTTTAGAACCAGTAGAAGATACGGAACAGTTAAATCCCAATGCGAATCCCCTACAACTTCCTACTAAAACTGAAGAAGTAGAAGTTGATAAGGTCACTCCCATTACCCTCGAACAAGCCCTTAAGTTGGCACGAGAAAATAACCAAACTTTCAAAGAAGC
>JBDGQV010000119.1:3419-6812 GCA_042218725.1 Halothece sp.
ACAGTTAGCATTAGAACAAGCAGCAGAACAGTTGCGCCTGGATGTGACAAATGCTTATTATGATGTACAAGAAGCAAAGGCCCAGGTGGAAATTGCCCGTGCCGCCGTTGAAGATGCCAAACAAAGTGTACGCGATGCTAAATTGTTACAAGAAGCTGGCTTAGGCACTCGCTTTGATGTTCTGCAAGCAGAAGTCGATTTACGCAATGAAGAACAAAACTTGACTCGGGCTATTTCTCGGCAAAAGACTCGCCGACGGCAATTAGCGGAAGTTTTAGGGTTAAGTCAGCAAAAAGAAGTTACTGCTGCGACACCTCCCCAAGTTGCCGGCAGTTGGGACTTATCATTAGAAAAAAGTATTGTTAAGGCGTTTCAAAATCGCGCTGAGTTGCAACAACAATTGGCACGACGAAAAATTGGAAAAGAAAATCAAGATATTGCACTAGCCAACGTTAAACCTCAAGTTAGTCTATTTACACGCTATAACGTCACCAATGTTATTGACGATGGGGTTGGCAACGACACCGGTGTTGGAGACGGTCTGGCAATGGGGGTGCGGTTGCAGTGGAATTTTTATGATGGCGGGCAGTCCCAAGCCAGAGCTAGACAAGCCAAAATAGATGTTGCCCTTGCTGAAAACCGATTTGATCAACTGCGCAACCAAATTCGCCGGCAAGTAGAACAAGCCTTTTTTCAGCTCAAATCGAATAAGGATAATATCGATACGGCACGACTGGCAGTTGAACAAGCCGAAGAAAGTCTCCGTTTAGCTCGGTTGCGCTTTCAAGCCGGAGTGGGAACGCAAACTGATGTCATTAATGCCCAAAGTGCTCTCACTCGCGCTAGAGGCAATCTATTAAGAGCCATTATTGACTACAATCGTTCCCTCGCTGAGCTAAAACGACAAGTAAGCAATTATCCTGATAATAGGCTTTTTGATACCCCGTAGAAAACTGTCAGGTAATTGCTTAATAATTATCCCAATTGCTGCTGCATTAAGGACTCTTTAATGGGGAGAATAACTTACTGCTGTTACCTGAATTTATTACGCTTTCTTAATACAATAGAAGCAAAAGTCGTTCAACACTAAATTGATCAATGGCTAATCTGAAATTCGTACATGAAGACAAAGAGGTAATTAGTACTGATGGGGTTAACCTCCGAGAAAAAGCATTAGAGAACCGCATTGATATTTACACATTCAAAGGCAAAATGCTTAATTGCGGTGGTTACGGTCAATGTGGAACTTGTATTGTCGAAATAATAGAGGGAATGGAAAATTTATCAGAACGTACACCGGCAGAAGAGCAAAAATTGAAGAAAAAACCTGATAGTTATCGCTTATCTTGTCAAACAATTGTTAATGGCGGCGATGTCAGTGTTGTCACCAAACCGCAAGCTCGTTAACCATTGTTGTGATCTCCCCAAATGGTGATATCCTGAAAATGTCCTTAATGACGATACGATAAATAACCTTATAACTATGGAAATGGAAGTTAACCAACTCGGATTTGTTGCCAGTATTTTATTTGTACTGGTTCCCACAGTGTTTCTGCTTATTCTCTATCTCCAAACTCGGAGTAGCGAAGATACCTAAATTTCCTCAACCAATTCAACAAAAGCAATTAATCAGGGTTAGTGTCGAGAAAATTCTCAGCTGCCCTGATTTTTTCATATCACGTTCAAGACTGGTTGCCAGTGTCATGTATTTTCTTGGGGGAGTTGACATTAACAATTGAATGGAAACATCGATAATTGATGAACAGAAGAATTTAGCGGCAATACAATTTCCCGAAAACGTGGATCCAAAAATAGGATGGTCTGGCATCAGTTTTAGCAGCGTTACAAAAACGATTGATCCTGAGATTTTGGCAGTTGGGATAAATCAAACAATTGCCCAAGCGCGATCGCGCTTGCTTCACTCATTTGCCCATAGCTAAAGATCCACGGGACATGGTTAGGAAGATTCGGCTTTAGCCAATTCAAGACATAGGGACTGCCATAGACAATCACCGCTTGCACACAGTCCTGTTGGAATAACCCTTGCAAAAACTGCTTGGCAGTTTCACTCAGTCCAGATTCCCCGCGAAAGGGATTGCCCCGAGTAAATAATTGTACCAGCGTGAGTGGAGACTGGGATTGGGGTTCAGGAAAAACTTGGGCTTGTCCTAACAGTTGCAGTTGGCAGCCTAATTGTTGCCCAAGCGCGATCGCGCTATGATTGCGGTCTAAAAAGTCACAATTGAGCAAATCATCCACAATGATTAAATTTTTGAGTGGCTGATCGGGTTTAGGAAGCGGCAAAGGCAGATTTCCCGACGTCTGCAAGGAAGCCTTTAAAATGTCAGTTTTGGTTTGTTGGGCATGGGCAGTCGCCAATTCCGTTAATACATTCCCTTCAGATGCTGTTTCTAGTTTCGCTTTCGCTTTCCCAATCCGCTCAACCGAGGCAGCAATGCGTTCTCGGGAAAGACGACCGTTATTAACCGCAGCCATAATGGACGCGATCGCGCGTTCAGGATCCGCAGGCATCAACACCATATCTGCCCCCGCTTCAATGGCTAAAATCGGCAGTTCTTCCGGGGAAGCGACTTCATTTAAAGCCCCCATAATTAAGGCATCGGTAACAACTAACCCCTCAAACGCTAAATTATCTCGCAATTGTTGGGTCAAAATCTTGGGAGAGAGAGTAGCGGGTAAGGTCTTATCCCAACTGGGCACCAGTAAATGGGCACTCATGACCCCATCGATTCCCTGCGCGATCGCGCTTTCAAACGGTGGCAACTCGACTGTCTCCAAGCGATCGCGATCTGCCTCCAAAATCGGTAATGCCAAATGAGAATCAGTAGCCGTATCCCCATGCCCCGGAAAATGTTTGGCAGTGGTTAACACAGAATACTGCTTTGCCCCTTCAATAAATGCACCGCTTAACTCGCTCACCGTCTCGGGCGTCTCTGCAAATGATCGCACATTAATGACGGGATTATCGGGATTATTATTAACATCCACCACTGGGGCTAGTACCCAGTTGATTCCTATGCCCAGGGCTTCTTGTGCCGTAACTTTGCCCATTTCCCTGGCATACTGTTTCGCCAGAGAAAGATTGCTTTTAGCAATGTCTCCCAATGCCATCGGCGGCGGAAACCAAGTTGCCCCAGCAAAGCGTTGTCCTACCCCTTCTTCAATATCGGCAGCGATCAAAAGCGGGGTTTTGGCCCAATTTTGCAACTGGGCCGAGCGTTGTGCCACCTCGACAGCACTCCCCCCTAACAAAACCACCCCGCCAACATTTAGGGTTTCCAGCCAGTAGCGCAACCTTTGATGATCCGGTTCCCACTGGGGAAACCGAATTTGGCGATCAAATAAATAACCCGAAGCCCGAACCACAATCAT
>JBDGQV010000012.1:0-12787 GCA_042218725.1 Halothece sp.
GAATTTTCATTCAACGCCGCTAAGACAGGTTCATGAAGCGACCCATTACTCACCACAACACCGCGATTTTGATACAGTTTCGCCCCAACTGAAAAGTCAAGGGGTTTGCCATACATATCGCTGGTACGTCCGCCGGCTTCTTCCACAACAATAACGCCAGCTGCATGATCCCAGATGTTTTCCCGATAGTCGGGTTTTTTGGGAGAAGGCAATCTTAAATAAAGGGCGGCTGCGCCGGAAGCCACTGCCCCATATTTGGCTTGACTATCCATGCGTAGGGAATCGCTTTTAATGCCTGCTTTCTTCGCGATCGCGTTTTGCAGACTTTGATCGCCGTGGGCTGCTTCCACACTCTCCACAAACCGCAGATGTTCGTCATCATCGGGGGCAGTTACCCGAATGGTGTTATAATCATCTTGACTTAGGGGACGAACCCGCGTTCCTTCACCGCGCACGGCAACAAATAATAGTCCTTGTTCATCCAATGGCGGGGCTAAATCTAGGGAAAGCGCCGGACAAGCCAGAATCCCCACTTTCACTTCCCCTTCTTCCAATAATGCGAGCGCGATCGCGTACTGATCCCCTCTTAAAAAGCCTTTCGTGCCATCAATGGGATCTAAAGTCCAAAACCGGTCGCTGGCTTCCCCATTGCCGTGATCAATCCACTGCGTGACATCATCGGTACTGACAGAGGGAATTTCTTGCTTCACATATTCCGTCACTTGGGTTAACTGTTCCGACATATCGGAAGAACGCAGGGCTGTCGCATCTTCTTCCCCCACGACCGGATCATTGGGAAAGGCTTGGGCTAAAGCCCGACAAATCACTGCTTGAGACCCAAAATCCGCGATCGTCACCGGCGAACGGTCTTCTTTTTCGATGCTATCAGGAATATTCGCCCGCACCGATTGACATAATTTTGCGGCACTCAGTACCGCTTCCACACCGACTTCAACTTCTTTTTCGTAAGCCATTCCTGTTCTCGATTCAATTAATATACCGTTGATAATGCCCTAAAAATAGCACATTAGGGCGGGGAACCAGTCAATACTTCAACCCATTATTTCAAAACCGACAGAGTAGCTGGAATCTCCGGAGGGCATTCCGGAAATTCTCTATTTTCGGACAGATGTATCCTCGTTAAGGGGAATTCTAGCGAAACCAGTCGGGGTTGAGATCAGAAGAAGAAGAAGAACTGTTGGAACGGAGTTCGGTTCCTGTACCGCCATCAGAGGGGGCGAGGAAAGGACGAAGATTGATACTCTCATCTTTTTGGCGAGAAGACGATCGACCGCCGAGTAAATCCCGTAAACTGGAACTATCAGTAAAGGTAGTTACCCCTCGCGTTTGTTGCCCTTGATTGGCTTGGACAAGGTTTTCAAAGACGCGATTGCGCGTTTTCACCGGATCTTGGCCTCGGGGAACGGTAAACACAATCCGACAACTGGGATTGGCTTGGGTGGTGGCGCAAACAATATTTTCACCGTTTTTGACACTAGTTTGCAATTCTAATAAACCATCGGGACGATAGCTTTCTAACCGTTGACTAATGGCTTCGCAGCGTCTTTGCGGCGACCAGTTTCCTCCCATTTGTTGCGGAATGGCCCAAGGATAACTGCGATTGGATTGATTTTGCGGATTATACATGACCGTATATTGCCCGTTATATTGTTCACAGGTAAAGCGACGGCCATTGGCAGTGGGAGTAGGAGTCGTGTTAGAGGAGTCGCTATCGACAACGACATCGGATTGTCCGGAAGACTCAGTGCCATCTGCAGGAACCGTATCAACAATAACTTCCGGAACATTTTGCTGGGCAACTAGCGTTTCCTTATTTTCTTGGTTAATGTTCAATGGCAGTGATGATAACGAGTTTGCATTAACTGGGGAATGCCAACTGCCAATTGCCACAGCCAATGCCGATAAACTATAAGTCAAAGGACGTAACATAATACTTTAAGCTAAATCGATAGACAACTACAAATATTATGTCTTGATTTTGCGGTCAATAGTTCCTAAATTTCCCCAGGGACAGTTAATTTGCTGTCACTGCCTCACCAAACTTTTGTTCAATTTTCTTTAATAAATCCCACGCGATCTGGGGGCCAAAACCGAAATACAGCGCGGCCAATGACTTGTTTTTCTGGTAAGAATCCCCAAACATGAGAGTCATTGCTATTGTTTCGATTGTCTCCTAAAACAAAGAGTTTCTTTTCAGGAACAGTAATGGAAGAGAGTTCATAATTGGGGGGTTCTTGAATATAAGGTTCCCGAATTTTTTCCCCATTAATGTACACTTCGCCCTTGCGGACATCAATGGTTTGTTCCGAATCGGCAATCACTCGTTTGATAAAGGCTTGATCAGCATCATAGCCAAAATTTTGCAATAAATTCGGCGGATTAAAAACAACAATATCTTTGGGATTCGGAGAGTGGAAATAATAAGACACTTTTTCCACCACAATGCGGTCGCCGATTTCTAAGGTAGGCAACATGGAATCCGAGGGAATATAACGGGGTTCGGCAATAAAAACTCGGATGAAAAGGGCGATCAGCAGCGCGATCGCGATCGCTTTGAGATTTTCCCAAATTTGTTTCCAAATTGAACTAGAGGTTTCCACTATACTTTTGCTTGCTTTGCGTCATTGAGAAAGGTGTCTACCACTTGACCGGTTAATTGTTTGCCGAACCAAGGGGTATTGGCACTCAGAGATTGTAGATGATTTTTGGAGACAGTCCAAGTGGTTTTGGGATCAAATAAAATGGCTTCTGTCGGTTCGCCAACGGCACAACGCAAGGGGGGTTGTTGGAGACAACGTTGGGGCGATGCACTCAGCGCATTCCACAATTCTAACGCGGTCCATTCTCCCGTTTCCACAAAGGTTTGCCATAATAACGGCAATGCCAATTCTAACCCAATTCCCCCAGGCGGGGCTTCGGCAAAGGCCACGGTTTTCTCTTCGTAGGTATAGGGGGTATGATCCACTGCAATGGCATCAATCACGCCCGATTTTACCCCTTCAATGAGGGCTCTTTGATCAGCGCGATCGCCGAGGGGAGGATGAAGATTCATATTAGGATCATAGGTCGTCATCGCTGCCGTATTCAACAGCAAATGCATCCAAGTGGTACTGGCAGTCACAGGAACGCCTCTGGCTTTGGCATCGGCAATTAACGCCACACTGCGGGCAGTGGAAACGCGCATGATATGAACTGGCGTTCCCGTAAACGCTACCACTTCCAAAATGGCAGCCAGGGCGCTGGTTTCAGCACAAGCCGGTTCACCGGGTAAACCCGTTTGCAGTGAGAGTTTGCCTTCTCGCATCACCCCATAGTTGCTGAGGGCGCGATCGTGTACCGATAACGCAACGGGTTTTCCCAAGGGTTGTACATACTCCAACACATGCCGCAGTAAGCCTAAATTAGCCAAGGGCACCCCATCGCTAAAGCCAATAATACCAGCCTGGGCTAACTCTCCCAATTCCGTCATGCTTTCTCCCTTGCCGCCTAACGTTAAACAACCCCACAGATAAAACTGAGGGGTGTCGGGAGAAGCAGCAGTTTTGAACCATTGCAAATCACTTGGGGTATCTAAGGGCGGTTCGGTATCAGGAAGAATGCCGACTCGGGTAAATCCCCCAGCCAGTGCTGCGTTTCCTAGGGAAGTGAGAGTTTCTCTATCTTCAAAGCCGGGTTCACCACTATGGCTGTAGAGATCAACTAAGCCTGGTGCCAAAATTAAACCCTGTGCCTCTTTGATTTGAGTATGAGGGGGATAATCGCTAATTTGAGGAGCAATTTCACGAATTTGGTTATTTTCAATTAATACATCGGCAATCTGTTCGTTTTCCAATACTGGATCTAAAACACGCACCTGTTGCAGAAGTTGCGTTATTCTTCGATTTTGATCTCCGCTGTCCATATTTTTCGTTGTAACACCCGCATTACTTCACACTCCTCTCGTGTAACTTGTTTCTTGGAGTAGATTACCTCCATTATCTCATCTCGTTCACGGCGAGAGAGTTCTCCATCAACTACAGCTCGTTCCACCATCGCGCGAAGTTTACCAAGTTCCATCTCCTTAATCCTTATTTCCTCTCAGAAAAACGTTCACCCATATTATTATATGTGACCTTGCTTTTCGCCAACTGCTTAAAATTTTACATCAAAAAAATGCGCTTCAAGCATTGCCAAATCTCAATTGTTTTTGTTGATACTTATGTTAAATTTTAGTTTGATTATCAATATTATTAAAACGAATTAGCTAACTAATAAATACAGCCACTCAACCTCAATGGCTTATAAGATCACGATTTTAATGTTATTAAAAATAAAAATTGAGATTGGCCAAAAACATGCTATGATTATGCCATCTTGTAATTGCCCATCATTTCCGGCAGAAGTCTTGGTTTTGAAGCGACAGTAGTATAAATTAACGGTAGCTGTTTTGTTTGTTTTGCAATAATTTGATGCAGTAATTGCACCAGATTCGTTTTATTTGTATTGTAAGCTACATTTTTCCGACAAACATTAGATAAACTACACAGAAAGTATCTGCTCGAATTATTAATGTAGTTATAAAAATGAGTTAAATGGCATTCATTGATATTTCATTAATATATGTTTGATATCTCAAGCAGTATTATTTGATCACTTAAATCTATTATTACGTTTTTATTTTTTATAAATTAAAATAGGGGATTAATTACTACTCGAATGCTGTGTCATATTGAATATAAAAATTATCAAGTTTTTCCATATTGTATTCAATGATGCAATTTCAATAATTCCCCAAAGAAATAATTGTCTCTTTGATAAAGTTTAGTCAGTTTTGTTTATTTTTATACTTAATCTTGCCTTCATTGTTTTTATGATTGGTATAGAACATTGAATTAGGTTGAAAATATGCAAAACATTGACAAATCAATGCAAAATATTGACCAATCAAGTGATAATCAAATCAAAATTGATGTTGGCATTATCAAATTAGTTATCCTTGCTATCCTTATTGATATTACCTTCTATAGCTGTTTCTGGCTATTTTCAAGATGGTTCTAAAAAGCAATTAATTTTTAATTCAGGATTTTCTAGTCAGTTAATAAATCAAGTGATCTGGCAATTGTACTTCGTTCTTTGTGAGTCATTTTTAAATACACACTTTGCCAAAATCGTAGCGAATTATACAGTGAAATCTGAAAAAGTTAAGTTATTTTAAAAAGTGTATTTAGGAACACAAACACATACAAAAAAGCCCAACCATTACGACGCAAAGAGGTGTTTAATGAAAGAATTTCCTGAAATTACCAGTAAACTTTTGACTGCTAAGAAACAGAAAGGGATGACATTTGCTGACCTGGAAAAAGCAGTGGGACGCGATGAAGTTTGGATTGCAGCGGTTATTTATCGTCAAGCCAGTGCTGATGAGGAAGAGGCCAAAAAAATTCTTTCAGCTTTAGGATTAGGGTCTGAGTTGGCTGAACATTTAACAGAACCTCCTGTAAAAGGATCTTTAGATCCTCAAATTCCAACTGATCCGCTACTGTATCGCTTCTATGAAATTATGCAAGTGTATGGCATGCCTGTTAAAAGTGTGGTTCACGAAAAATTTGGAGATGGCATTATGAGTGCCATTGATTTCACCTTTGATGTGGAAAAAGTGGAAGATCCCAAAGGCGATCGCGTCAGAATGATTATGGAAGGTAAGTTTCTACCTTATAAAAAATGGTGAATGACTCCTTCAAGTGTCACTATTTGAAACGCAATTTTTTGAGTTTAGAAAAAGGCATACTCTAGGAAAATTTTGTCGGATTAATATTTCAGAGTATGCCAGAGAATTAGGTTTAGTTCATACAAATCAGGAGTATTATAGTTATGGATTATACAGCACCAACTGAGGTCATTTCAAAAATGGCTCAAGCCGGTGAGTTTAAAACTCGCCTTTCCGTCAAAAATCTTTTGATCCGAGGATTTTATTCGGGGCTTTTATTGGGGATTGCAACCAGCCTCGCCATGACAGTGGCAACTCAAACTGGAGTCCCCATTGTTGCCGCCATCATTTTTCCTTGGGCATTTGTTCTTATTATCCTGTTTGGATTGGAACTGGTTACTGGCAACTTTGCTTTGATGGCAACAGCCAAATTATCAGGGCTAACTCGATGGAGATTAATTATTCGAAACTGGCTTTGGGTTTATCTGGGGAATTTTTTAGGTTGCCTGGTTGCCGGGCTTGCCATGAGTTTTTCTCTAACCGATGCGTTTACAATCGAGCCCAATGCCGTTGCCCAAAAAATTATGTCGATTGCAGAAACTCGAACCATTGGTGTCAGTGAAATGGGGGCTAGCGGGTTTTTGCTGATGATTGTACGCGGCATTATATGCAATTTATTAGTTTGCCTAGGCGTAATGCTAGGAATTGTTAGTCAATCTGTTCCTGGTAAGGTATTGACCTGTTGGCTTCCCATTATGACCTTTGTTGCCCTCGGTATGGAGCATATTGTTGTCAATATGTTCTTCATTTTAACGGGCATGATGTTAGGAGCGCCCATTTCTGGAACTGAGATGGTGCTATGGAATTTTCTGCCGGTAACGATTGGCAATGTGATTGGCGGGGCTTTCTTTATCGGTTTTCTATTCTACTCCACTTATGGCGAGAAACCTCAGCCAAAAACGTCAATGAACTCTGCCAATGAACGAGTAAAAGAAAAAGTTAGATAAGCCAACTTAATTCAATATCAGATTGGGAAGCGGCTTTTAAGGCCTAGAACCGAATTGCCATTTTTCAACCGGAATTCTCCCTTGATTAAGCCAAGTTATTCCCCTGTTTTTCGGGGGATTTATTTTTTACATAATCTTGATGTTTGAATTACATCCCTAGTAAGAATTCGTATATTTCTATACGATTACTATCCACAATTTCCTTTTAAATTAACTAGTGATGGACCATCATGATTCATCGAAATTTTAGTTGAATATCAACGTTCTTTAAATTCATATGACTAGCACCGCAACATCGCAAAAATCTAAAAATAAATTTGAAAAATTTAAAGCTGAAAAAGATGGACTTGCTGTAAAGGAAGAACTGGAACATTTTGCTCAAATTGGGTGGGAAGCCGTTGATCAAACAGATTTAGAACAGCGTCTCAAGTGGTTGGGCATTTTCTACCGCCCAGTGACACCAGGGAAGTTCATGTTACGGATGCGCACGCCCAATGGCATTCTCACCAGCCATCAAATGCAAGTTCTTGCGGAAATTGTACAGCGTTATGGAGATGACGGCAGTGCTGATATTACCACCCGTCAAAATATCCAACTGCGAGGGGTGCGTTTAGAAGATATTCCAGAGATTTTTTCCCGCTTGCATGAGGCAGATATGACTTCCATGCAATCCGGCATGGATAATGTTCGCAACATTACCGGGTCGCCCATGGCAGGGTTAGATGCGGAAGAACTCATTGACACGCGGGAATTAACCCAGAAAGTACAGGATATGATTACCAATTCTGGGGAAGGAAATCCTGAGTTCACGAATCTTCCTCGTAAGTTTAATATTGCCATTGAAGGGGGACGGGACAATGCGGTTCATGCCGAAATCAATGATATTGCCTTAGTTCCGGCTTATAAAGACGGCAAATTAGGATTTAATGTTTTAGTTGGGGGATTCTTCTCTTCGAAACGCTGTGAAGCGGCGATTCCTTTAAATGCTTGGGTGCCGCCAACAGAAGAAGCCGTGGTTGGTGTTTGTCGTGCCATTTTAGAAGTCTATCGCGATCGCGGCTTAAGGGCTAATCGCCAAAAATCCCGCTTAATGTGGTTAATTGAATCGTTAGGCTTGGAAGAATTTCGCAAGCTGGTGGAAGAGGCATTAGGGTATTCTTTGAAAACCGCCGCTGAAGAAGATGAAATTGATTGGGAGAAGCGCGATCATATTGGCGTTTATGCACAAAAACAACCTGGTAAATATTATGTGGGACTAAATGTTCCGGTAGGAAGATTAGCCACTGATGATTTATTTGACTTAGCCCGTCTAGCAGATGTTTATGGGGAAGGGGAAATTCGTTTTACCGTGGAACAAAATTTGATTATTCCGCATATTGATGAAGAAAACTTGGAAACCTTTCTCAGTGAACCTTTGTTAGAGAAATTTAGAACTAATCCGGCACCATTAACGCGATCGCTGGTCTCTTGTACTGGAGCAACCTTTTGCAATTTTGCCCTAGTCGAAACCAAACAACGAGCATTAGCAACTGCTCAACAATTAGAAGCAGAATTAGACATTCCCGATGGAGTAAGAATTCATTGGACAGGATGCCCGAATTCCTGCGGTCAACCGCAAGTCGCCGATATTGGTTTAATGGGAACTAAAGCCCGTAAAAATGGGGAAATGGTGGAAGCAGTTGACCTGTTGATGGGCGGTAAAGTCGGGAAAGATGCCCAATTAGGAAGCCGCGTTCAAAAAAGCATTCCCTGTGAAGATTTACCGGATGTTTTACGAGATATTTTAATTAATGAGTTTGGTGCAACCCCAAAAGCCGCCTAGTCAATTTCTTGAAATTAGACTAAATACAATCGAATAGAAATTGAGAGCATTTTCCTATTGTTTCTTAATTTTATATCGCTATTTCCTGCATCATTGCAGGATTTTTTATTGATATTGACCAATAAATTTATTATGCAATATGTCAATTAAAATGATGCGAATATCACAATTAATCCTTAATTTTGTAACAAAAAATACGATTATTTTCAATCAAGACAATTAAATTAGTGGCAGTGAAATAATTAGAGGTTGCTCATTTCAAGCTCAATAAACTTAGAACATCTAAATAAGCTATTTTTGAATATTTTTCTACTTTCTAAAAGAACATAATTGCCTTATGAATTTAATATCTTTTCAAGGTCGCTACCGGATATTGCACCTCACTTGGTTTGCATTTTTTCTAACGTTTGTTATTTGGTTTAATTTTGCGCCCCTGGCTACAACCATTAAAGAGCAAATGGGGCTAAGCGAAGACCAAATTCGAACCATTGGCATTTGCAACGTCGCGCTAACGGTTCCGGCCCGGGTTATCCTTGGCATGTTGCTTGACCGCTATGGGCCGCGTCTCACGTTTTCCTGGCTCTTAATTTTTTCCACCATTCCTTGCCTGATGTTTGCCTTTGCCAACAGCTTCAACACGTTGATTATCAGCCGCTTGTTGTTAGGCATCATTGGCGGCGGCTTCGTCATTGGCATTCGCATGGTTTCCGAATGGTTTCCACCGCGAGAAGTTGGTTTTGCTGAAGGAATTTATGGAGGTTGGGGCAACTTCGGTTCTGCCTTCTCCGCCCTTACGCTTGCTTCGGTCGCAGCTTGGTTATCCTTTGGCGGGAGCGATTTAAACTGGCGTCTCGCGATCGCGATCACCGGTATTATTGGGGGCATTTACGGCGTGATTTATTTATTCAGTGTGGAAGATACGCCCCCCGGACGAACCTATCACCGTCCTGAGCGTCACGGTGCACTGGAAGTGACCAGTAAGCGGGATTTTTGGCTCTTGCTCATTATGAGCATTCCCACAGTCGCTGTTTTGGCAGTGCTGGCCTTCAAGCTGGAAAATGTGGGCTTTTTCTCAATTGCACAGCGCAATATTGTCTGGGCAATTTTACTGGCAATTTATTTAATTCAAGCGTTCCGCATCTGGCAGGTAAACAAAGAAGTAGTCAGTGGTGAAAAACGTTATCCCGATCATGATCGCTATCCCTTCCGACAGGTAGCGATGCTGGAGTTGACTTACGTTACCAACTTCGGATCTGAACTGGCAGTGGTTTCCATGTTGCCAGCCTTTTTCGAGCGCACCTTCAACTTGTCTCCGCAATTAGCAGGGGCAGTGGGTTCCAGCTACGCTTTTATGAACTTGTTTTCTCGCGCCAGTGGAGGGGCAATGTCAGATCGCTTAGGCACTCGTAAATGGACCATGGCCATTTTATTGCTCTTAATGGGATTGTGCTACCTGATGATGAGTACTATCGGGTCTGCTTGGTGGCTTCCCGCAGCCGTCGCATTAACTATGCTCGCCTCTTTCTTTGTGCAAGCCGCTGAAGGGTCCACTTATTCCATTGTTCCCCTGGTCAAAAAACGCCTGACTGGTCAAATTTCAGGACTTGTCGGTGCTTACGGTACCGTTGGCGCAGTCGCTTATACCACGACTTATAGCTATCTGCCTAGTGGCAACACAGGCGATGCTATCTTTTTCCAAGTCTTAGGCATTTCTGGCCTAATTGTCGGTTTTCTATGCGTTTTCTTCCTGAAAGAACCAGCAAATTCCTTTGCTGCGGATTACGAAGGATTTGAAAGTGAAACCGGTTTACAAGAAGCAACAGAAGTAACAACAGAAGAAGCGAAAACGAAACGATAGTTTTTGTTAACCATGAATCATTTCCTCCCATCCCTTCCCACTCTGAGTTGACTCCTCACGCCTGCCTCCTGAACGTCATTTAGGGGGCAACCTCAACAATAAACAACAAATAAGAATAATTGAAAATGACACAAAAAACACTGTGCCCTTATTGCGGTGTTGGTTGCGGTTTAGAAGTGAAACCGCCAGCCGAACCTGGAAAAGCCGTCAATCGCGATAGTGAAGGCAATCCCACTTGGAAAGTGAGAGGCGATCGCGCTCATCCTTCCAGTCAAGGTATGGTCTGTGTGAAAGGGGCCACCATTACCGAAGCCACGGAAAAAAATCGCCTCAAGTATCCCCTTTTACGGGATTCCTTAGAAGAACCCTTTCGCCGTGTCAGTTGGGAAGAGGCCTTTGACCGCATTATTAAGGAAATTCAAACCGTTTCTTTAACCCATGGGGTGGATGGGATTTGTATGTATGGATCCGGCCAATTGCAAACCGAGGACTACTATACTGCCCAAAAACTCCTCAAAGGCTGTTTAGGAACCAACAATTTCGATGCCAATTCTCGCCTTTGTATGTCGTCTGCGGTTGCCGGCTATATGCAAAGTTTTGGGTCGGATGGCCCTCCCTGCTGTTACGATGACTTAGAACAAACCGACTGTGCGTTTCTCATTGGTACGAATACGGCAGACTGTCACCCCATTGTCTTTAACCGCTTGCGGAAACATCACAAACGCAACGGCAATGTCAAACTGATTGTGGTTGATCCCCGCAAAACCAAAACCGCAGAAGCAGCCGATCTTCATTTAGCCATTAAACCCGGCACCGATATTGATCTCCTTAACGGCATTGCCCATTTACTGTTTCAGTGGGGTTACATCGACAGCGTTCTGATCGATGAATGTACCAAAGACTTTCCCAAGTTTGTGGAAGTGATTCACCAGTATCCCCCGGAACGAGTGGCCAGAAAATGCGGCATCCGCATCGATCACTTAGAACAAGCCGCCCAATATTGGGGAGATGCAGAACGAGTGCTATCGCTGTGGTCAATGGGCATGAACCAATCGTCAGAAGGAACGGCCAAAGTTCGCAGCTTGATCAATTTACACCTGATGACCGCTAATATCGGCAAACCGGGCGCCGGTCCCTTTTCGTTGACCGGACAACCCAATGCCATGGGCGGTCGAGAAGCAGGCGGCCTCGCCCATATTCTCCCCGGTTACCGCGTTGTAACCAATGACCAACATCGCGTCGCTGTGGAACAAGCTTGGGGACTCCCGCAAGGACAGATTAATCCGACCCCAGGACGAGATGCTTGGGGCATCATTCGCGGTTTGGAAACGGGAGAAGTTGGGATGTTTTGGGTGGCGGCCACAAATCCGGCAGTAAGTATGCCCGATATTGAACGCACGAAAAAAGCGTTATTACAATCGCGATTTACCGTCTATCAAGACGCTTACTATCCCACGGAAACCGCTGCTTATGCCCATCTGGTGCTTCCGGCAGCCCAATGGGGCGAAAAAAGCGGAACCATGACCAATTCGGAACGAGTGGTTACCTTGTGCCCGGCATTTCGGGATCCCCCAGGACAAGCCAAAGCCGATTGGGAAATCTTTGCCGAGGTGGGACGACGCTTGGGATTTGAAAAACAGTTTTCCTTTACTAGCGCTGCTGATGTATATCGGGAGTTTGTGCAATTAACGCGCGATCGCGTTTGCGACCTCTCAGGATTATCCCACGAACGATTACAAGAAGAAGGTGCCATTCAATGGCCTTGCCCACAGGGAGAAACCGAAACCGTTGCCTCGGGGAAACGTCTCTATACAGACTTGCAATTCCCCACCGAAGATGGCCGCGCCAAATTTGCCGCCTATCATTCCAAAGGTCTGGCTGAACCCGAAGATGAAACCTATCCTTATGTTTTAACCACCGGACGCTTATATGGCCATTGGCACACCCAAACCCGCACCGGACAGATTCCCAAAATTACTAAGATGCATCCCTACCCGGAATTGGAGATTCATCCTCGGGATGCCAAAAACTTGGGATTAGAAGAAACAGAAGATGAAACTTGGGTGGAAGCGCGATCGCGCCGCGGCAAAGCGCAATTTCGGGTGAAAATAACCAAAGCCATTGCCCCTGGCACCGTCTTTATTCCCATGCACTGGGGCGCCCTCTGGGCAGATGATGCGGAAGCCAATGCCCTAACGCATCCGGAATATTGTCCTTCTTCCAAACAACCGGAATTAAAAGCCTGTGCCGTACAACTTATTCCCATTAGCAACCCAACCGATGATCAAACTGAGGAAACGCAAATTCCGAAATTGCAAGAATCTCTCAAAAATTTACTACCCATTTAATCATTCAAAATAATTTCATAACAACATCAACAAACAAATGACCAA
>JBDGQV010000012.1:12887-16148 GCA_042218725.1 Halothece sp.
ACCCATTTAATCATTCAAAATAATTTCATAACAACATCAACAAACAAATGACCAACAAACAAATGACCAATGACCAATGACAAATAACCAATTATCAACGATGTTCTTTCAATTTGAAGCCGACTTCGTTAACAATTTACGCTGTATTCCCATGCAAGTTCGCCTCAAATTAGACACCTGCGGCGTAAAACTAAAACTGCACCATTGGCATCAATTTAGCCAAACTGAACGTGAGACATTAGTTCACCAACCCTGTGACACCCCGGAACAAATTGCAACTTATCGAAACTATCTCCAAAAGTTAGTGACTGAATATACCGGCAGCCCCGCCAAAGAACTCGATATTGATCCCCATCCGCCTTGGTTAAATCCTAGAGAAATTCCGCAACAATTGCAAGATAAAGCATCAGAATTTGAAATCGCCATTACCCTGGATCAATGGGCAAACTTAACACCATTGCAACGGTTTGCTTTAATCAAGTTATCGCGCCCTAGTCATGAAAATAAAAACTTTTATCCGGCCTTAGAAGAATTTGGAATTGTCAGTTGAGCGGAAAATCAGCATGGTAATGTAGACAAAGCAATACTGACACTTCACTGACTTGAAACCATGAAATTATACGATTATGAAACAGCGCCCAGTCCCCGAAAAGTTCGCATCTTTTTAGCCCAAAAAGGAATTGAACTAGAAACAATTCAAGTTAATCTCCGTCAAAAAGAGCAATTTGCAGATTGGTATCGCCAAAAAAATCCCAATTGTACCGTTCCTGCTTTGGAATTAGACGATGGTACTGTTTTATGCGAGTCAGAAGCCATTTGCCGCTATTTGGAAGAAATTTATCCCAATCCGCCCCTATTTGGCCGCAGCACCCTGGAACGGGCGTTGGTCAACGAATGGTTGCAACGCATGGATTTAGAAGGGTATCTTCCCATTGCCAATTTTATTCGCAATTCCTCAGATGCTTTCAAAAAGCATGCCCTGCCGGGACCGAATCCAGTGGAACAAATTCCTGAATTAGCGGAACGAGAGCGCGATCGCGCCCATCAATTTTTCCAAACCATTAATGACCAGTTAGAATCCAACAATCCTTGGTTATTAGGCAAATATTTTAGTATTCTTGATATCTTTGCCTTTGTTACCCTTGAATTTGCCGAAAAGTGTCAACTGCAACCGGAAGAAGAATTGAATGCCTTAGAAATTTGGTTGCAAAAAATGCGCGATTCCTTAGAAATGATGAACTAATTCCAACTTTCTAAAATAGATAAAAATTATGATGAATTGCTTGTCACTATGTTGAAAAGAATTTTATTCACCCTCACGAGTATTGCCTTATCTTTAGCTTTTACGCCCCAAGCCCAGGCCGATATTATCCAAAAGCCAATTGTTTATACCGTTAATGAACAAGCCTATGAAGGGTACTATGCGATTAATGAAGGCTTAGGCAACGAGCAACCTGTCGTCCTTCTCATTCATGACTGGGATGGCATTGACGAATACGAAAAGCGTCGTGTCCAGATGTTGGCAGAACAGGGATATGCCGCTTTTGCCGTCGATTTATACGGTCAGGGGGTGAGACCCGAAACCACTGAGCAAGCCCGGACTGAAAGCAATAAACTCTATAACGATCGCGCGGCGATGCGAGAACGGCTATTTGCGGGACTCGAACAAGCGCAAACGCTACCTGGTACGGACGGAGAAAAAGTGGTTGCCATTGGCTATTGTTTTGGTGGGGCAGCGACCCTCGAATTAGCTAGGGCAGGGGCAGATATTGATGGCTTTGTGACCTTTCACGGCAGTTTTAATACGCCCGAAAATCAAGATTATCAACAAGTTCAAGCACCAGTCAGGATTTTGCATGGATCTGAGGATCCCGTTGCCCCTCTCGAACAAGTGAGTGAATTAGCCAAAGCCATGAGCAACGCTAATGTTGACTATCAAATTGAACTTTACGGAGGCGCCCGTCATTCTTTCACCGTTTGGGATGCAAAAGGAGACAGTTCTCAGTATAATGCCAGTGCTGATTTAGCTTCTTGGGATACACTGATGGGATTTTTAGAAAAACAATTACGTTAAAAAGCGCGTCAGCCGAATTTGATAGTGACTTATTCCAGACAGCGATTTATTGGACTGTGTTTTGATGTGTGATTGGATTCAACTCAAAGGCCATGTTCAGAAAGGATATGGCGTTGCTTCAGGAAAATCTGGGGATCCTCGCTTCCCAAAAGGTACCCTTGAATTGCAAAAACCCTTTTTCCAGGAAAGAGGACTGAATCTGGATGACTACTATTTAGGCACTATTAATCTCTCAATTTCTCCCCACAGCTATGAAGTCAAAGTTCCAAAATATACATTTCGGAACGTGAAGTGGTCATCTGAGAATCCTCCCGAAGACTTTTCGTTTTTTGATTGCCGAATTCTGACCGATTCCAATAACACATTAAACGGTTTGATCTACTATCCCCACCCTGAAACCAAACCTGAACATTTTCAATCTCCCGATGTTCTTGAAATTATCACCTTTCCCATTGATGATTTAAAGGAAAGGGACGAGCTGATCATTGAAGTGGATCAACAGCAAATGGAAATTCATTAACGAAACTTTGGCTTGAGCTATCGGCGATCATCGAGAACATAGAGATCAGGCTGACAATAATCTTGATGAGGCGGTTGATGCATGGCCACGCCAATCATGCGAATTTTGAACCCTTGTGCCAACATTCGCCAATAGGCATGGTAGCGACTCGTGTTGACCCCTGCCGTTAGTGTGTTTAATTGACGCTGTGCTGCGAAGGTCTGGCAAGTTGCCAAGAGTTGGTCAAATTTTTCCTCTGACTGGGCACCGGGGTGTACGGCGCCAAATTTGATATAGCAATTGTTGCTGCCGCCTTCAGAACCAGCCCCATAGTGACAAATGGCAAAGGCCGCCAACCCGCCATCATCCCATAGCAAAAGCGTCTCTCCCAATTGGTGTTGTTTCACCAGTTGAATTTCTGCTTTCAAATCCAACCCCTTGTAGAGGTTATCAGTTAGCTTTTGGCAGGCAGCGAGGGATTCCTCCTGTTGTTGCCGGGATAGGCTAGAGTAGAGCCAAGCCGGTTCCGAGGAAAATGATGGCGCGATCGTTTTTTCCATCACTGTTGTCAGATAGCCGGGAGAAAATCCAAACTTGCTGTAAAACCACAGATGTTTGCCGCTATGAGAAGAAGTAAAGAAGGTGATTGCTGGTGTCTGCCACTGTTCAAACTGTGCCATCGTTGCGT
>JBDGQV010000120.1:0-23971 GCA_042218725.1 Halothece sp.
CGCCCGTAGGGATTCTCAATCCAGCCCCGCGTCTCGCCGATGTGGGCGTTCCACTCTTTCCACTCGTGGAACTTGGGGTAGGTCTCCCGATGACGCCGGTGCCATTCTTTGGCCGTCTCCAACGGCACATTGTAGAGGTCGCTCATCCCCTGCGGGGTCTGGTCGTAGATGGTGCCGTAGCCTAGGTTTTTCGCCTTGCTGCGGGCATCGCCCTTGTGATTGGTGAGACTCTCGTCCTTGGCGATTGCGACCCACTCTTTCTCAGGGACGTTCTCGAACAGGTGAGGGTGGGTGCAGTACACGGCGTTTAAGGCATGAATGTCGGCGAACGGGTTCTTGTACACTGACCCGTCGATCTCAGTGACCTCCTTGGGCTGCTGGAAGGCGCCTAGGAGCGTGGGGTCGCCCGAGAACACCGCCGCGATCATCATCTCCTGGGAGGAGTAGTCGATGGAGGCCTTGACGCGACCTTCCTCGGCCATAAACCCAGCCCGGATCGGGGCGTGGAAGGTGAGGTTTTGGACTTCGTTAGCAGTCGTCGCGGTCATCCTCCTCTACCGGTTTGGTTGACTGGTATTGTCGGAAGGTGTCTTGGTGGTACTGCTTGATCATTGCCTTGGCCTCCGAGACCAGATCCTTAATATCTTCGTAGGAGCTGGCGATCGCGTCGGCTTGGGCGCGGTCTTCCAGATCGCGGGAGGCCATGTAGCCCAGGTCGGCCTTGGCGCGGATCAAGTCAAGCTTATCGGCAATATCGATGGGGTGAGGGGGATAATAGTGTGCCATACTCATGCTAGGTAAGGTAAGTCCAGTTGGTCTACGTTTGCGCGGGTCTCGCGGTCGTGGTGCTTAATGATACGCACCGCTTCCTTGCCCACAGCCTCGATGCCTTCGCGGTTACTGATGGTAGTGGGGTGGACTTCCCGAATCCCAAGATCCTTGACGGTACATCGGTAGTCGCCGAACCGGTAGGCGGTTCTGGCGTTGGATTCAACTCCCCGCCAGGGTTTGGGGGAGAGGCGGGCGCGGTAGCAGTTCTGGCTAACTGAGAGGGACATATACCGGCGGTCGGCAACGCACTTGCTCATTGCCGACACCGCATCCCGACTTCTGGGGGCGAGCGGGTTGAGCCAGAGAATGCGGAAGCCTTTGCAGGTTAGGTAGAGGCGGATGAGGCCATGGGGAAGGCGGGGTTTGAGGAAGTCAACCATCCGCCGGGTTGAGGCAACGCCGGAGGCTTCCTTTGGCGGATCCGAGGTGAGATCGAAGGGTACAACCTCGAACTTGCGGTAGTAGTTGATGGCGGTCTCAAGATCGAAGCCAAGGTGCTTGCCACCCTCTCCCGCATCCTTCTTCATCTCGATTAGCAGGTCGCTATAATCCGTATCGCAAAACCAGAGGCGGGCGGTGTTGAGACATCGGGCATCATAGTCGTTGACCGAGATCCAGCCCTCGTCGCCGAAGCTGGTGAGGGTGGGTTCCTTCTGCAAGTCAATTTGGTAGTAGAGTTGGTCTAGTTCTTCGTGCATGCTTTCATCTTGTCCTTCTTGGCGGGTTTCATATGCCTGGGGAGGTCAGTTGTCGGCGGGGCAAGAAGGGATTGGAATCCGAAGCAGTTGCGCTCGGGGATAAAGCTGGCTTGGATCTGGACAAAGAAGGGACTGGCTTGGGCGTCTGCTTTGGGATTGTAGCGGAAGGGCTTTACCGGCGCATTCTTCCAAATAACGGGGCAATGTGCCGGGCGCAGGAGCGCCACTCGCTTGGCAGGGTCGGACTGTTTCACCCACTCCAGTCTGTCCCGTGAGAAGTTCTTGTACACGGTGACGCAAGGGATCCGACAGACCGGGATAAACTGCCAGACCCCGCGCAGGAGGAACATCCCGTCTTCTAGATGCTGGGAGATCCCTTCTCCGTTGCCGTCGAACCCCACCAGTTGGAAGCTAATTGCCTGATGCTTTCCTTTTTCGGGGAAATGGGTGACCTTGGGGTAGACAATGACCCGCTGGCGGGGTTGGGTTTGAGCTTGGACTTGCAGGGCGCGGTAGGCTCTGCTGAACTGGGGAAGCGGTTGCAAGGCAAACTCTTTGCCGGCGATTGCAATGCTTCCCCGGCCCTGATCAAAAGAGACTTCTCCGCGCAGAATCCCGATGGCTTGAAAGAACTGTTCGCTCACGATAGTTTCTCCATTGTCGCTTTGCCGTTGCGGATGGGATCGAGTCGATGTTGGGACTCGGTGCCGTCGGGCTTGATAGTGAAGTTGCGGATGAAGTCAAACCGAGTCTTCATCGCCGGGTCCCAGTCCTTATCGCTCTCGTGGTTGGAGGTAAAGATCCAAACCACTTCCCGTTGCGGGGCTTGGGGCGCTTCATAGGGCACCACGTCCTCAAACACCGAGTCGTCGAAGAGGCGCAGGAACTCGTTGGTGCGCAACCGCTCCCCGTCGCTTGCCCCGGCGCGGGATTCGGCGAAGAACTCATCCACGATACAGCAGATCCGGGGAAGGTATTGGGAGAGCAAGTCGGGGTCAATCTGGTTCGGCGGCAGGATAAAGGTGAAATACCCCCGCGGTCCAAGCACCTCTTTGGCAAAGCTTCTTGCCCATTGGCTCTTCTCGGTGCGGGAGGGCCCATGCACCAACACCTTGGTGTAATGTTTCCCGGCGCGGTCGATATAGTTGGTGAGATCTCGGGTCAGCGATCGCGCCTGGTCATGGAAAGACTCCAGGGCGTAGTTGGCTCTTAGCTCGCCGACGTTTATCCGGTGGTTTTCCATCCGGCAACAATACCCGCCGACGGCGTCTTGGAGAATTGCCGGCGCCTGGTCTTCGTCGAGTTCGGCAGTAAAGTG
The DNA here is from genome assembly GCA_042218725.1 of Halothece sp. GTDB lineage: Bacteria > Cyanobacteriota > Cyanobacteriia > Cyanobacteriales > Rubidibacteraceae > Halothece. Next base: position 2,848 of record JBDGQV010000120.1, read on the forward strand.
GCAGGGTTGGTTTGCCTTAGGCCGGTAAAGGGAGAAGCAAGCGGTGCTGTGGAGGGAGATTACTTCCTCCGGCGCCTTGATAAAGTCTCTCCAGCTAAAGACTGTCTCGCCGGAGCTGGGGAGGCGTTGGAAGTAGCTCTCTCTATCGGGAAGGTGCCGCATCAGGAAAAGTTTCTCCCCGGCGCCGTAGACCGCTAAAGTCCTTAGCCAGAAGAAATAGTGCAGCTCAAGCCTGAGCCGGTCTCTGGGGTCCATGTTCTGGTTGTGGCCGAGGTTTTCCCGGTCTACGGGGACCTGGCCGTTGATAGCGAACGGTTCGTTAAGCCGGTCTTTCTCGGCCTTTACCGGGTTCTCCCGGAATAGGTCGAAGATGGACTCCACCCGGCGCTGGAATTCGCTGTTTATTGAGGCCTTAACCAGCTTCTCCGGGAAAGAGAGGTGGGTTTCGTCGGTGATGGCGAAAAAGGACCCTGCCAGCCGCTTCAGCTCGTTCTCGACGCTGCTTTGGCGGTACAGCAGGGTGTGTAGAGTCTCCTCCAGGGAGAAGTTCCTAGTTAAAGGCTCCCATCCCAAGGATAGGAGCCGAGATTGTCTGTCGAGGTTCAGTGTGTCTTTATTGTCCAACATTATTCTAGTTGCGGTTGTTTAGCTTATCAAGCAAGGGTTTTCCGGGCTCTAGAACGAGGACGTTCTTGCTGGGAATGTCCATGGCTTCGCCGGTGTTGGGGTTGCGGCCGCGACGGGCGTTGCGGGTTTTGGGGGTAAAGTTGCCCCAACCGACGAACTTAACCTTCTCGCCTTCGGTTGCCGTTTGGGTTAACGTCTCCAGCACGGCGTCTACCGCTCGGGTCATGACTCGTTTGCTGAGGCCGGCGTTTTCCGAAGCGCGGTTGATGAAGGTTGCCTTGTCCATAAGGTTGACTCCTGTTGTCGTCGTTGCTTCTCCCAGCTTAGCTTGCAAGAGCCGATTTGGGGAGGGTCAGGTGCCGGCTTTCCGGCTGTTGCCGTTTAGGAGTTCCCGAACTACGGGAGTGCTGGTTCCCCGCCCATCCCGAATCTCGCGGGTCTTGGCGCTGCTCATGGCGTCTTTGGCCATGGCGTCGCAGAAGATATTGTCTGGTTCCTGGGCGTGGCCCTTGACCCATTCCCAATGGGAGCGGGGGAAGCGTCGGATCTGGCGGTCGAGCAGTCCCCAAAGATCCTGGTTCTTCCGGCGTTTCCAACCCTTGTTCAGGGTGTTGATCAGCAGTTGGGAGTCGCTGAAGCAGATAAGGCCGTATCGGCTGTCCTCGCAGGTCATCAGGGCATGGATAACAGCCAGCATCTCGGCGCGATTGCTGGAGGACTCAGTGAAGGCGGCGCTGTCTTCGATGACGGTGCCCTGTGGGGTATAGATGCGAAAGGCCCAGGCGCCGATATCATAGCTTGGGTCGTAGCCGCCGTCGGTAAACAGGAGGTAAGTCTGGGCCTGCTGGGCGGCTTTGATATTTAAGGGGACCGGCTCTGGATATTGTCGGTCTTTCTGTTTCTTCTTAGCCATAGGGTCGTAGGTTGCGGTTGTGTCTACTCTAGCACTGTTGGGAACAACCGTCGGCGGGGCGGACGGCCGCGGGGGATGGCCCAGCCAATTCAGGAGCAGTAAAAAGGGGAATGCCGATCCAACTGTTGCCAGCAGGATGAAAAGCATTCCCCGGACTTCTTTGGTCATTTGGGCGCGAACGTCTTTTCTTGGCGGTACCTTCATAACATGAAATAAGCCCCCTGGAAAGGGGGCGATGTCCACATCATCGAACCTCTAGACAGACTTGGTTCCACCCTATCCCGGCTAAGATGCCTGGCGGTGGTCAATCCTCGCGGATGCAGGCCTTAAAGACGGCGTCAAAGTGGTTGCGGTCCAGGAACTTGTGGTAGATGCGGCAGTGGATGTCGTTGGAGTGGCCCATCCACTTCGCCGCGACGGCCGAGTCCACGTTCTTGGCTGCCAGGCGGGCGGCGTAGGCGTGGCGAAGCATGTAGGCATTAAAGGGAATCTCGCGGTGCTTGCGGAAGTATTCGGTGATGCGCCGGCCCAGTTCGTTGTTGGTCTTCTCCGCTCCCCGTTTGGGAAGCGCGATCGCGCTAATCTGCCACCGTCGAACCCAGTCCGGACGGGAGGGGTAGACGAGCCGCCAGTAGGGCTTGCGGCTTTTGTGGGTCTTGACCCGAATCACTCCGTTGGGGTCCCGAAGGGAGTCGGGGTCCACCCAGAAGCATTCGCTGGGTCTAAGGCCGTAGCAGGCCATCAGATCGTAGCAGGCGACCATATCCGGATTGCGGATCCACCGGCGGGTTCTTTCAATCGTCTTGTCGGAGGGCAGGTCGCCGGGGTCGGGTTGATCCGGCGAGTAGGTTCCCCGCAGGTGCGGTTTGCCTAGGTCTTCCCCTAGGCAGGTTCTGCTTAGGCTCTGATAAGCGCGGTAGCAGGACTTCCGGGCGTAGGTATCCGGGGGATAGCGGTTGACTAGCGTCTCGATCAGCAGGGCTTTGGTGAGGGAAGATTGCTGGGGCAGTTGCTTGAAGAAGGCCGTGTAATGCTTGGAGAAGCTATTCTCCGTGGTTGGGGTCCGCGGGCGGGCTTGGAAGTACTGGCGTTCAAACCGCGCGATCGCGTCGGCAACGGTTAGCGTCTTCGGCGCTGAGGCAATAAACTCGCCCCAGTCGAACTGCCCCTTATCTAAGCTGGCGCTGACGGCAAACGCCATGGTCTTTGCTTCCCGCAACCCCTCCGGGGTGGCATTGCATCGGAGGGGGATGCGCTGTTGTCGCCACTCAGTCTTATCCTCGCCGGGTTTTGGCGGTAGGGTTGCCCGGAGGTAGAGTTTATTCTTGATCTGCTCGACTTTAGCTCGGCAGTAGGCGGCGCTTAGCTGATCGTTCAGGGTCTGCAGGGTTAGTTTTGCCATTAGTCAACGGGGAATTTCGGTTGCCTAGTCTTTGCCTACTAATTATGGCAAATCCCCGGAAGGCGGGCAATTAAGCTAGTTGGGAGAGCCCCGCTGAAACTGAGGCTTAAAGGGGGTTTTTGAAAGTGGGCAAGGAGAGACTCGAACTCTCATGGCCGGAGGCCGCCACATTTTGAGTGTGGTGCGTCTACCAATTCCGCCACTTGCCCGTAATTTCCATCTCATTATTATAACTGCTTTGATGGTTTTCTAGCAAGCGTTGATATTCTGCTGAACTTGCCCAACGATCAATGGCTTGGGCGCGAATGACAGGAACCGGATGGCTGAGTTGCTGGTTTTGAGCATTTTTTAGCAGTTCTCCCAGTTGGGATTCGCTCATTTTGTCATATGCCCTGGCTTGTTCAATGAAGGCATCTAAATTCAATTGTGGGGCTAGGGTTGCGGAACCGCCAGCCAGTTTCATCAAAACCGACATGATCACTTTGGGATCTTGTACCGCTAAAAGCGCCGCGCGATCGCAACTAAATTCAGCACAGCGAATCCACTCTAACATTTGGTCTTGCAAGGATTGGGCTAAAATAACGCCCCAGTTGGGCAATAATTGCGTCGCTAATACCAATAAGTTAACTAGCGTTAAATACACCCCATGTTCGCATTTGAGATGCCCCAATTCATGGGCAATCACGGCTTGAATTTCTTCTGGGGTTAGCAGTTCAATTAAGGAAGTATGCAGGACAATAAACGGTTGTTTGCCCCGCATGGCAAAGGTGTAGGCATTGGGGGCAGGATTTTGTTTAATGTATAATTCCGGAACTTCTAAATCCAGTCGGTGACAGGCTTCCACTAAGAGTTTATGGATATGGGGAAGCTGTTTTTCGTTGACTTGAACACTGCTGGCAACATTATCGAGATAGAAAAATTGTTCAGCAACACCGCCTAACAGGGTTCTCACTGCAATATCCCAGCCCGGAAACTGTTTTAGGGCTTCGGTCGCTTCTAAGTCAAGGGGATGACGAAATTCTTTCGCTTTCAGTCCGATTAAATTGTGTTTCACGGCAGTCATATTAAGATTGCTTTACCGATATCACTAGGTTAACCAATTTTTCCCTTGCCTTGTCAGTCTCGGATATTTTAATTAATTTGATTGTTTTGGCAATTCATCAATCAGGAAACCAATTTTCATCTAACATTTGTTCCAGATCAGCAATTGGTTCTTCGGGAAAGGTATCTAGCGGAAGTTGCGAGCGATCAGCTGCAATTGTTCTCCCTTTTTGATAACAATCATGAAAAATATTTAACAAGTAAGGTTTTAAACTCGGACTATCTTCTAATTCTAAGTTAATTTGTTGTCTAAAACTGCGAATTTCTGCTAGCCAATGTCCTTTATTATTTACTAATTCAGATTGCCAATAGGTTAGTTTTAATAAATGCTCAATTAGCCGAATTAACAAACTTTGCAGTTTCCGTTTTGCCCGCTTGCTCAAGTCATCAATTTCCTCAATTAAATGATCTAAATCAAGCTCGCTAAAGGCTCGATTTTCTAATTTCTTGACAGTTTCTAAAATCCAGAGATTATAGTCTGTCTCATACAAATGCTTGAGATTCTGGGCTAGTTCTGTCATGATTGTTTTGCGAATAAAAAAATTAACTAATCCAGCTTTTAACCCGACTGACAGATTTCCAATCGGGCTTTCTCGCTAAACCATCATCTAAATTTTTGATGACTTCTTGTTTAATTTCAGAACTTAAACTGAGCATTTCTTGGGCGGCGTCAATTTGTTCGCGAACGCCCGATTGTCCCGATTCTAACAGCGCGATCGCGAGATTGATCCGGGCTTGGGGGGCTTTTTTATCCAGTTTGACGCTTTTTTGCGCCGCTTTAACTGCAGCATTGGGCTTATCCCCCAGTAAATACAGCCAGGCTAAACTACACCAAATGGCAGAATTTTTCGGGGCGCGATCGCGCAAATCTCGAAAATATGCAATTAAATCTTCAATGGGTTCCCCAGCTTGATACTTTTCTAAGCCCTTGTCATACAGTTCATTAATGGATTCACTCATCGCTCTTCTATTCCTGATCAAACCAAAGGCAGACAACCAGATTGCCTGCCCAGAGAGTACTTTACCAAAAAATGCTGTTAAACCCCAAAGGACTTGCCACAGCCACAGGTTTGTGAGGCATTGGGATTGGTAAATTGGAAACCGCCGCCAATTAACGCATTGCTATAGTCTAGTTGCAACCCATAAATGTAGAGTAAACTTTTCGGATCGCAAATAATTTGAAAGCCATCGTAATCGAAGACTTCATCGTCTTCACGGATGTTATCAGGCTCTTCAAAATCCATCATATAGGACATTCCGGAACAACCGCCGTTGCGAACCCCGACGCGTAAACAAAGGTCTTTTCCTTGTTCTTCCCGCAATTTTGTTAAATGCGTCAGCGCCGTTTCTGAGAGTTGAATTCCTTGTTGTTGGGACTGAGTTGCTTGTGTCATATTCCCGATTTTAACCAGCTTTTTCCTATTCTCTACTTTAGCAAACTTGACGTTGTTTAAGTCCAACTTCCCAACTGAAATTACGTCACAATGGAAATGCAAACCAATATTAAGCAAACGTAATTTGATTATGGGTTTATTCGGTTTCGGTAAAAAACTTAGTCTTCCTAGCCCTGAAGAAGCATTGCCTGGGCGAGACGAACCAATGCCCGTTACCAACCGTCATGATGTCAATGGCAATCCCATCCAGCCCCCTTTTCCCGAAGGAATGGAACTGGCTTTATTTGGCATGGGTTGCTTTTGGGGCGCAGAAAAAGCCTTTTGGCAACTGCCCGGTGTGTTTAGTACTGCTGTGGGCTATGCTGGCGGCATAACCCCGAATCCCACTTATCAAGAAGTCTGTACTGGCATGACTGGACATAATGAAGTGGTGCGTGTGGTGTATGATCCCAAACAAATTAGTTATGAAACCTTGTTAAAAACCTTTTGGGAAAACCATGACCCCACACAAGGCATGCGCCAAGGCAATGATGTGGGAACGCAGTATCGCTCTGGCATTTATGTTTATAACCAGCAGCAACGCCAGTTAGCCCAATCGTCTAAACAAGTGTATCAAAAAGCCTTAATGGAGAAAGGCTACGGCAATATTACCACCGAAATTATTGATGCACCGGAATTCTATTACGCCGAGGATTATCATCAGCAATATTTGGATAAAAATCCCAAAGGTTACTGTGGGCTAGGAGGAACTCAAGTTCCTTTCCCCGGTTTAAGTGAGGCACAACAAACCGTGACTACTTAATCGCCAATCGGTAGGGGGAGGTGGGGATTCAACAATCCTCACCTTACCGGCACAGCTATTGTCCATTCTCCATGATTGTTGCTAAGCTGTAGATTAATAAAAGTTGCTTAAAACAAGATATTTAGAGATAACGCCCATGATTCTGCCAGGAAGCAAAGTAACCGTTACCAACGTGGATGATATTTACTATCGCTTTGAAGGGATGGTACAACGAATTACTGATGATAATGTTGCGGTCTTATTTGAAGGAGGAAATTGGGATAAACTGGTGACCTTTAAGTTATCAGAATTAGAAGAAGTGACCCCTCGCAAAGGTCGCAAAAAGAAATAATCATGGCTGTTTATTTAGGTGGCGCCCATGCGAATTCCGCTTCCTCAATTTTCCACCGAAAATCTCCATCCCAATCACTTTGCTGAAGTTATTGAAACCACAACCACAGACTTCTTAGCCCAATGCTTAGAACCGGAGGATCTTTCTTTTCCCTCTATGCCTGCCTTTGGCAGTTGGGTCAAGTCTTTTGATGAAGAATCGGGCAATGAAGTGTTAGCGGTGGTGACTTATGTGACAACAACGCCCATTGACTCCGTTCACCGTGCCCGTGCTTTAGGACTCTCCCTCAGCGATTTGCGGGAAGAACAACCGCAAATTTTTGCTATGTTAAAAACGGAGTTTCGGGTCAGCATTCTCGGCTTTTTTACGCCAGAAGCGGACAAAAATGGGAATGGCGCCACTCAGGGACGATGTTATCAGTATCTTCCGCCGCGTCCCCCACAAATCCATCAGGGGGTTTATCATTGTGAAAGCAGCGAAATTATGCGCTTTACGGAAGAGTTGGATTTTCTGCGGACATTGCTGGATGTGAAAACCGTTCCGGTAGATTCGCTGGTGGCAGCAGTGTTGCGAGAAATTTATCGCTTGCGTCAAGCCGACCGAGACTGGTTAGTGGAAGCTGGGCGCAAATTAAGCACTTTGCTGAAGGATGATTATGATCGGTTGCGCTATATTCTCAGTCAAGTTCATTTCTAGGATTATCCATGACGGGACAAGAACTGCAGCAACTGATTGTGAATAAATGGGGCTGTTCGTTTGATGTTCAGTTGCGTCGCTTCCGGGATAAAATTTTTCTGCAAGTGATGTGGCGGTATTTAGAACAGGCTTCTTTCCCTTTAAGCGAAACGGAGTATTTAGAACATCTCAATGCCATTGCCAGTTATCTCCAAGCCTGGGGGAGTACTGCGCAAGTGCAAGAGTATATTGCACAAACCAAGGAACGTCCTCGGTTGGGCAAGGCTGTGAATATTCCCCTGGATCTCGGCGAACGCGCTTCGGAATGGATTGTAGAAGATTAACAGCAAAATTTAGCAATTGCCAGTGAAATGGTATAATCAAGAGTTCAAAGGAATGAGAGAATCAGAGTTACGGGTAAAAAAACTCGGACTGATGCAGTGAGTTAAATATAGGCGGAATTATGAAAGTAGTTATTCTTGGCGGCGATGGTTTCTGCGGATGGCCCACTTCCCTACATTTGTCAAAAGTAGGCCATGACGTGATTATCGTTGATAACCTGTCTCGACGCAACATTGATAATGAATTGGAAGCAGGATCTCTCACTCCCATCTCGCCCATGGGAGTTCGCCTCAAAGCCTGGAAAGAGGTAAGCGGCAAAGACATTGCGTTTCATAACATCGATTTGGCGCAAGAATACGATCGCGTGCTGCAGTTGCTAAACGAGGAACAACCGGACGCGATCGTCCATTTTGCGGAACAACGGGCAGCGCCCTATTCCATGAAGACGCCCCGTCACCGCCGCTATACCGTGGATAATAATATCAATGCCACGCATAATATCCTCTGCGCGATCGCGGAAGCGGGACTGGATACCCATCTGGTTCACTTAGGCACCATGGGGGTTTATGGCTATGGTACAGCAGGCATGAAAATCCCGGAAGGTTATCTGGATGTGGAAGTCGTCAACGAAGATGGGGAACGCATTCCGCAACAAATTCTGTATCCCCCCAATCCGGGCAGTATCTATCACATGACCAAAACCCAGGATCAGTTATTGTTTGCCTATTACAACAAAAATGATGGCGTGCGGGTAACTGACTTGCACCAGGGCATTGTTTGGGGAACCGATACCGAAGACACCAAGTTGGATGAACGGTTGATTAATCGCTTTGATTATGATGGCGATTTTGGAACGGTTCTCAATCGCTTTCTCATGCAAGCTGCCATTGGCTATCCTCTGACTGTCCATGGTACGGGCGGCCAAACTCGCGCGTTTATCCATATTCAAAATACGGTTCGCTGTATCGAACTCGCCCTTCAATATCCTCCAGAAAAAGGAGAACGGGTAAAAATTCTCAATCAAATGACAGAAACCCATCGCATCCGGGATTTAGCCAGACTCATCGGTCGTTTGACCGGAAGCGAAGTGGCTTATGTAGACAATCCCCGGAAAGAAGCTGCGGAAAATGACTTGCAAGTGGAAAATAGTTGTTTCTTAGAAATGGGGTTAGAACCCACTACTTTAGAGGAAGGATTGCTCTACGAAGTCACGGAAATCGCCAAAAAATACGCCCACAATGCTGATTTGGCCAAAATTCCTTGCACCTCGGTTTGGACAAAAGATCAAAAAGCAGGCATTCCAGAGGTCAATCAGGAATTTGCTTCCAGTTCCAACCAGAGTTAGGGAGTGGGGCGTCACTTCTACCCCCCTGTTCAGAAATCATTAGTCTGAATGAGGAGTCGAACCCCACTCAAAAAACTCTTCTGTCCTGGAAATGCTCTCTGTGATAAAGTAGACCTAATTAGGGAGGGTAGTTCCCAACCCCCTTGCCGAGGGCACTAAGTCCGTTCCGTGTCCTCTAGGTTCTCCCGTTGCAGCGAGAATCATCTTGTTTCGAGAAAGGCAATTGTTGCAGATAACGCCTTCGGTTTTTAGAAGGCGCCTGCGACAATCCTAGCTCTTCCAGCTCTCAGTCTCTTTATTAATGGCAATTCCCTTAGGGGTAGTGTCAATTAGAAAAGTGTCACTTACTCCCCTGCTTTTTAATGAGGAACTGGTTACTCTATAAGCAGTGGTGAGTGAGGAGTAATCGAACGGGAAGGCTCCAGGGGTCGAAACAAGGCAAGACTCCCTGGAGCTTTTTCATCGCTATTTCCATAAGTTTCAACCCATTTGCGATCGGTTTCTTCTCGCTTCTGAAACGAGGAATTGCCAACGACTTTACTAAATCGCCTACCTAATTTCCCAGAGGGGCTTGCTTAGCCATTCCCACAGCACGAGGGAACAAATCTCGGGTTGGTTCCGTCTTTTTTAGGTAAAGACAATGGCGCTCGCTGTTGGTTAGAGGGGTAGAAAACGCTTCCACTCGCCAAATGAATCCGCCCAGTTGGTTTAAAGCTTGATTTAAAGCGGTTTGTTCTTCCTCGCTCCAGCGACCGCGATACAGCACTGCCATTCCTCCCACCTTGAGGAAGGGAAACGCGTATTCAGCGCAAACCGGGGCAGCGGCCACAGCTCTTAACAGGGCAACATCATAATGCTCTCGGTGTTGGGACTCTTTTCCTAAGGTTTCTGCCCTCCCAGTGACGGTGTTAACTTTAGATAAACCCAATTGCGCAATTAACTTGTTGAGGTAAACCATTTTTTTTCGGGTCGCATCCAAGAGTGTTACCCTAGCTTCAGGGAGTGCGATCGCGATGGGAAGGCCTGGAAACCCAGCCCCGCAGCCAATATCAAGGAAGGAAGCGGCAGTGATCCTCTCCAAGCCCAGAGGAATAATTCCCCGCAAAGAATCCCAAAGGTGTTTTTCCCAAAACGCTTCTGGTTCGGTCAGACGAGTTAGATTTAATTGACGGTTTTTTGCTGAAATCCCTTGATAAAGCGATTCCAATTGATCCTGTTGTTGGGGAGAGGGAGACCATCCTAACGTGTTTTCCCAAAGGCTTCTGAACTCAGGAAGCATTGCCATTACTCAGTATTGTTTCAAGAGTTTCTATCATAAAGCATTCCTAATGCTTGTGGAGAACTCACGCTATAACCAGCCAATCCATCGAAAATAGGGGGTAACGTGATTTTCAAAACACGGCAACGGGAACAAGGACCAATTGTCCAATTATCTCAAAACGTCTCCGTTCGCACGACCCTTCCCGAAAGCAACTATCCTGCCCTGCGTTCAGGGTTTGCCGGTTATCCGCCAAACCCGCGTTGGAATGTGAGCAAATTTCGGGCGTGGAAAATCGGTCAGGAATGGCGTAACGCCCTCAAAAGAGGTGAATTGGTTGTCCGACGCGACAGCTTGTTAGTGTCGGCTAAAAAGTAGAGTGTAGATAAATCCCCTAGAAATTCTGTACAATTGTGGGGAGATTATAATTGAGTTAAGAGAAAATGGTCAAACTGCGCTTAAAACGATTCGGAAAAAAACGAGAAGCAAGTTATCGCATTGTTGCCATGAACAACAGCGATCGTCGCGATGGTCGTCCCCTAGAGGAGTTAGGGTTTTATAACCCGAGAACTGGGGAGACACGCCTGAATGTTCCTGCGATTGTCAAACGACTGCAACAAGGCGCTAAACCTACCCAAACCGTCGATCATATTTTGAAAAGAGCTCAGGTGTATCAACAAGTGAATGCCTAATTCTGTCAATTCCTCATCCCCGACCTCCCCTCAGCCCCATTATGCTGAGTTAGTCCGATTTTTATTAACGCCTTTGTTAGATTCTCCTGAGAACTTGCGAATCCATTGCGAATCTACCAACCAAAATCAACGGGTTTGGATTCGTTTGGCGTTAGAACAAACCGATCAGGGCAAAGTGTTTGGGCGAGGCGGACGCAATCTCAGTGCGATTCGTACAGTTCTCAATGCCGCTGCTCTTGCGGCAGACCAATCGGTCTATTTGGATATTTATGGGGCGAAAGAAACTGCAACTGAGGTTGGGAAGCGCGGTAAACCCGATCAACGTTCCGAGCCATCCTCAAAAGCTGCAGCGGGCAAAGAAGGGAAAAATAAAAAGAAACCCCAGAAACGCCCAAAACCTAGTCCGAAGCGTTCTTCCAGTCAACTAACGCCAAAAAATTCCTAACTGAATTGCGATGACAGAGGCGGTCAAAACCATTGAACTTCCCAGTAGTGAAAGCGCGATCGCGCTAGCAGGACCCCAAGAAGCTAATTTAAAACTCCTTTCCCGTCAAACGGGAGCAAAATTAGTAATGCGGGGACAAGAACTCTTGATTACTGGCAAAGAAAAGTCAGTGGAGCGATGTCTAGCGGTGGTGCGCTCACTCAAACCCTACTGGGAGGAAGGAAAGGCGATCTCCGAAGCTGAGATCATGACCGCCTTTCAAGCCCAAGACACGGGACGCCTAGAAGATTATCAAGACTTGCAGCAAACTGTTCTCGCCCGCACTCGCCGGGGAGAACAAGTCCGGGCCAAAACCTTTCGCCAACGACAATACATTAAAGCGATTCAATCTCACGATGTGACATTCTGTACGGGTCCGGCGGGAACTGGAAAAACTTTCTTGGCAACCATCCTTGCGGTTCAAGCATTGCTTAAAGACGAATATCAACGGCTAATTCTCACTCGCCCAGCCGTGGAAGCGGGGGAAAAACTAGGCTTTCTCCCTGGGGATTTGCAAGAGAAAGTGAATCCCTTCCTGCGTCCTCTGTATGATGCGCTTTACGAATTAATTGACCCGGAAAAAATTCCAGATTTAATGGCGAAAGGGACCATTGAAATTGCCCCGTTAGCCTATATGCGAGGGCGTACTCTCAACAATGCTTTTGTTATTGTCGATGAAGCGCAAAATACCACCGCTGCGCAAATGAAGATGGTGCTGACCCGCTTAGGGTTTTCTTCCCGCATGGTTGTCACCGGAGATATTACCCAAACTGACTTGCCGCGCAATCAAGAATCAGGGTTGGTGACTGCCCTGAAAATTCTCCGTTCTGTGGAAGGGATTGCTGTCTGTGAATTATCTCAAGGAGATGTGGTTCGTCATCCCATTGTGCAGCGGATTGTCTCTGCTTATGAACAATATGAAATATGAATTAAAAACCCCTCGGTCTCTTATCTGATCAACCGAGGGCAATGCTTCTGATCTAAGCCATGCCTAGTTGCTGCCGTTACCAACAAACGCCTTGGTAAGGCTGTCGTGAGCGAGAAAGTGATCTAAATGATAGGCTCTTTCTTCCGTTTTTAGTAAAATTTGCTCATATAAGTAGCGAGTTGCGCGATCGCCGAGGCTTTCCGCTTGCGCGGCTTGCTGGCGCAACAGTTGAATTAAGGCTTGTTCTGCTTCCAAATCATGCTCAATCATGGTGCGCATATCATATGCGCCGTCCCCTTCCGGTTGAAACTGACATAGTTCCGCTAATTTGCTAAAACTGGCTACAGGAACGCCGCCAAGTCCGTTTAAGCGTTCTGCTAAATCATGAGCATGATTTTGGGCTTCTCCATAAGATTCTTGGAAGAATTGGTGGACCGAATAGAATTCGGACCCTTCCACAACGAAATGATGCTTTTCATACTGTAAATAAAGGGCTTGGAAACTCGCAACGGCGATGTTTAATCCTTCACAAACTGGTTCTGTAACGTTTTTTTCTAATAAAACCGGATTATCTTTTACTTCGCCGAGAGATTGGAGTAATCCTTGTGGAGTAGCCATAATAATTTGACCTCAATATCCGTTTTGGTTATTGGGTCAATAGTAGCAAAAACTTTTAGTTATTGACAATTAATAATTGATCGGTTCATGTTATTGCAATTATTTATTAGTTATCATTTTTTTTACTAAATTAAGTGCTTATTTAACTAAGCAATACTTGTTTCAGTAATTGTAATTTTAATTATTAAAATAAAAGGGTTGCAGATAAATTTGTTGCGCGATCGCGCGAGCAAGTGTCACTTGCTTGCCAATGACTTGTACTCTGACTGACCCCCGATTTGTTGTTCCCAGCACTAACATATAAGTTCCCACAGCTACCCCAACAATGGGCAATTCGCCGTTGCGGGGAAGGGCTACCACTTGTCCCCAACTTCCCTTCTTCATTTCAACTAGGGAAAAACTATTTTCAGGGGGAGATTTAATAGTTTCCCGAAAATTACCGCCTAAGTAAGTAAACTGCCAAGATTTTTTAGGCTGATGAGATTCATTTTTATTATGATGATCATCCGTTGGAGATTGTTGTAAAAACTTAAATTCCATTTGTCTCAATAATCGAATACCGTTAATTTTTTTTGTAGTCAGGAAGCCGCCAACACTGGTCGAGATAAGCACTTAGGGTTTCACGAGAGGCAGAAACACGCCAAACCACACTCCAAAATTGCCAAACCTTGAGCGGCGTTGCCAATTCCACTTCTAAAGGCTGATGACAACGACATTGGCAGGGAACTTGCAATTCCAGCAAGCGTTGATACACTTGCCAGCGTTCTAACTGCTGGACGTTAATTTGGGTTTTGATGGTTGATTCTTCAGAAATATATTCGTCAGAAATGTTAGGAGTCATAGCTGTCAATAAACAAGAACTACTTGCAACTAAATTGGAAAAGAGCCTTCTTTCCTCAACTGTGCAAACCGCTTAGAGAGATGGTAAATAAGCATTTCAAGATGTTCTGCAAGTTCTCTAAAAGATGAGGAAGATTGCTAGTTGCTAGTTTAGCCTTAAAGATAATTGTTTGCAACTATAAGTTTAATCTTTTTTCACACCGGAGGAACGAGTCTGACTTCCCTCCTGGTTGCCAATTTGGCAAATCTCGGGAACGCCAAACCTCTATCCTTTCCCAATGGGAAAATAAAAATAATTTTGCCAGTTATTCTCAACAGTTCGCCGGAAGGGCATGGCACCTCAATGTTGCCCTGTTTCCCGAAGGTGATTGGAAGCGGCGGTTTGTACAATCATCACCGAAAAGTAAGATAATTGGAGAGACTCGCGATCGCGCAGATTGTTATAAATCACTTGGTCGGGCATGGTTGCTTTTTCCACAATCCAAGCACTATCCAATAAGCCTTTTTGTTTCAATAATTCCCAAACTTGAAAATAGAGAGAACTGAATTTCATCAACACCACGACTTCTGCTGTCTGTAACGCAGTTTCCAGTTCTTCCACATGATAGAGGGTGGGTAAAATCATTAAGCGTTGCGATCGCGCCGTTAAGGGAATTCCTAATTCAGAGGCAACAGCCATCGGCGAACAAACCCCTGGCACAGTTTCGACTTCCACATTAGAATCCAGTTCTTGCAAGGTTTGTGCCAAATAGGTAAAGGTACTGTAGAAACTAATGTCTCCCTCGCAAGCAAAGGCAATTTCTTCGCCGTTTTGCAAATAGGATAAAACCGTTTGCGCAGCCGCTTGCCAAGCTTGGGTGAGTTGTTGATCATCCTGCACATAAGGAAATTTCAGCGGCAACAACATTTGATGGGATTGCAACCAAGGCTGAATAATCCTTTCAGCAATGCCCGGCTTTCCTCGTATTCCCTCGGGGAATGCCACAATGGTTGCTTGTTGCAGCCACTTCAATCCCTTAACCGTAATTAATTCCGGATCGCCAGTGCCGACGCTAACGCCGTACAGTTTACCCACAGGCCATTTCTCCCTCATTGCTAACCGTACCTAATCTATCCTAATCGACGGGAGAGGTCGGTAAAAATATCTTGCAATTCGCCTTGGCAATATTGATGGGTTGCCGGTTTGGTGCGAAACCTGGGAAAATTGAAATCGATCCGGGCTTGAGAGGGACGATCGCGCCGCCGGGGCTTTCTCACTAATAGCTGTTCCCGAGTCCAATTCACCCCTTGCAGCCAAGGCATCAATCGCTGTGGCATTTCCTGGGTGAGACGAAATGACAAGTTAGGCGTCGAGATAAATTGGGCATATTCGGGAGTGAGAAAGGGCTGGTATTGTCTGGCTTGAGGCGTTTCCTGTTTAATAAATGCCAGGGTAGTTGCCCGAATCAAACTGCGAACCGGTTCCGCATTTTGTCCAATTAATTCCGGAATTAAGCTGTTTTGTCCCATGGGACTATGCACATTTTGAATATCAGTGACACTCAAGTGGGTAGCGCCAATGGCGGTGAGCAGATATTTTTCTCCCGAAAGCTGAGTAAAGGGTTGCAGTTGATTGGTTAGGGCGGGAGTAATGGCATCTTTGCTGCTGCTAAAGATGAGGGTGGGAATTTTGACCTGGTTTAACCCATCTTCCCCGAACATTTGGCTAATCATGGGGTTAAGCGCGATCGCGCGGGTGACTCTGGAATCGCGCAAACTCAGGGTACTATTGGGCAATTGAGCGGCCGCACATTGCAGCCAATCGGCAGGGGATCGTCCCAATGGTTTCACTTGGCGACAAAACTGACGCACCGCCTTGAAGTCTAATTCGCCGCCGGCTAAGGCTAAGGCAGTATAGCCTCCCAGAGAATGCCCAATCACGGTGACGTTTTCAGTATTCAATGGATGGGGAAAAAATTGCGAATTATCATTTAATTCCCTGAGTTCATCCAACAGGAACCGAATATCTTGCGGGCGATCCACCAATTCTTGCGGAGGCAATAATTTTCCGGGATTGAGGGAGAATTCAGCGTCGGATAGAATCTCCAGGTTGCTGCCGGGATGTTCTAAGGCGACGACGGTTAACCCATGAGAAGCCAAATGGCGGGCTAAATAAGTCAGAAACCGACGATTGGCAGCATAACCATGAGATAAAATCACTAACGGGCCGCTGCTGGCGTCTGGAAGATAAAAATCTGCCATAATAGCGCGATCGCGCTGCTGATCGCGAAAAATCAGAGTGCGTTCGTTAAATGAGTAATTGCCGGAGGCAGTGGGATCAAAGGGAGGACGAAACGAGTGAGAGGACGCCGGTTGCAGGGTTTGCCCGAGAAGGGGCGCTAAGAGTTGACTGTGCAAGTAAGATAAATTTAATTGGATTCCCAGCGCGATCGCGGCGGTGCCATCAAGGGTTAAGGTGTCCTCGGGATACGCTTCGATAAAATCAATGACGCTTAAGCCATCCCCATTCTGAAAGCCAAAATATAAAGCGACCATCAACTCGTCTAAATCCGCTTCCGGCAAAGCCGTTTGCAGTTGTTCGATCAAAGGTTCCAGTTCGCGCGATCGCAGGCTTCCTATAATCAAGCGATCCACGACTTCTTCATCCAAGGCTAAACGACGGGTTAATAGGGCTTGTACGCTTGGGGTTAGCAAGGGTTTCAGTAAGCCCAGGGAAGGAGGAACTTCTCCGGTTTCCGCATAGTCTGCTAACTGTTTAACGGGAATGTCTTGTTGAAATGGTCCCATGCGAATGTTCAACCGTTCTGCAGCTTGGGCATTTCCCATGGCAAAGACTGAACAAATACCAACGATTGATGAGATAATTCGCCCTTGAATTCCGTTCACTGCTAAATCCCTTCCCTGCTATTTCAATCATCCTAGACCACAGCGCAGTGCCAAAATTACGCCTTGTATCTTTTTCTAAATCATAAAAGAATCATTCGCGAGTCAAATTGTTCCAAGGGATGGGCGTTCTGAAAAGAGTCGTTAAGATCGAAATGGCTGTCGTAACAATATACTGGTCTTACTGTGAGTGTTTTTTCTCAAGAACGTCTCTTATTTACCCCCGCTTGTCCGGAACCGGATGCCGTTCCCGTTATTTTCGCATTTCCCAATACGTATAATGTTGGGATTACCAGTTTAGGGTATCAAGTCATTTGGGCGACCTTAGCGGGACGAGAAGATGTCGCAGTCAGCCGGGTGTTTACCGATATTCAAGAGTCATTGCCTCGCCATCCGGAACTCTTTGGCTTTTCCGTTTCTTGGGAGTTGGATTACATTAATATTCTCAGTCTTTTAGAACGGTTTGACATTCCGCTTCACAGTGACCAAAGAGAGGAAGAACATCCCTTAATTTTTGGCGGCGGCCCAGTTTTGACGGCTAACCCAGAACCCTTTGCCGCTTTTTTTGACGTGATTTTATTGGGGGATGGGGAAAATTTACTGCCTAATTTGATTGAAACCGCAAAAGAGGTAAGAGGGCGCGATCGCGCGACGAAATTGAAAACCCTGGCCCAAGTTCCCGGCATCTATGTTCCCAGTTTATATGAAGTGACCTATGAGGATCCCGAAGGAGAAATTGCCGATATTTCCCCTGTGGATTCCACAATTCCCTCACAAGTGGAAAAACAAACCTATCGCGGGAACACCCTGTCTGCTTCCACGGTGGTGACAGAAAATGCGGCTTGGGAAAACATTTTCATGGTGGAAGTGGTACGCAGTTGCCCGGAAATGTGTCGCTTCTGCTTAGCCAGTTATCTGACATTGCCCTTTCGCAAAGCGAGTTTGGAAGGGTCGCTCATTCCTGCCATTGAAGCAGGCTTAAGTGTCACCAATCGCATTGGCTTATTAGGGGCTTCTGTTACCCAGCATCCTGAATTTGATGACTTGCTCAATCATTTAGCCCGTCCCGACTATGAAAATGTGCGCTTGAGTGTGGCCTCGGTTCGCACCAATACTGTTACAGAAAAGTTTGCCAAGATTTTATCGCAACGGGATACGCGATCGCTGACTATTGCAGTGGAAAGCGGGTCGGAAAAAATCCGGCAAATTATTAATAAAAAATTGGACAATGAAGAAATTATTCAAGCGGCGGTCAATGCCCAAGCCGGCGGCTTAAAAGGTCTTAAACTCTATGGCATGGTGGGGGTTCCTGGAGAAGAAGAAGCCGATATTGATGCCACCGTTGACATGATGTTGGCCGTTAAAAAAGCCGCACCGCGCTTAAAATTAACCTTGGGATGTTCCACGTTTGTTCCGAAAGCGCACACCCCCTTCCAGTGGTTTGGGGTCAATAAAGACGGGAAAAAACGGTTAAATTACTTACAGAAAAAACTGCGATCGCGCGGGATTGATTTTCGACCGGAAAGTTACAATTGGTCAGTTATTCAAACCTTGATCTCCCGAGGGGATAGACGCTTAACGCCGCTACTGGAATTGACCCGTCATTACGGCGACTCTGTAGGCAGTTATAAACGGGCGTTCAAAGAATTGAAAGGACAACTGCCGCCACTTGATTTTTACGTCCATCAAGACTGGGAGACAAGCCAAGTTTTGCCTTGGTCGCACCTGCAAGGGTCACTTCCGCAAGCCACCTTGGAAAAACATTTATCTGATGCCATGAGTTATGCCAATGCTGGTGATTAGGAATCTTGCCTTGTCGTCGTTTTCAGTGATTAGCAAAAAGTAGGGAAACCCGAATGGAGAAAGCACGGGAATTTCGGATTTCGCATCAGAGCGCGATCGCGCACAATTGCTAACAGACGTCGACCGATACAATGAGAGGAGACCTATGACTGTTCTAGAACAGGGAAAAATTACGATTCATAGTGAAAATATTTTCCCGATTATCAAAAAATCTCTCTACACCAATCATGAAATCTTCTTACGGGAACTAATTTCCAACGCTGTGGATGCCATTAGCAAAGTAAAAATGGCGTCTCTTTCAGGGGAACTGAAAGAAGATTTAGGAGAACCGGAAATTAATATTCATCTCGACCAAGAGAAAAAGCAAATCTCGGTTTCCGATAATGGAACTGGGATGACCGCAGAGGAAATTAAGAAATATATTAACCAAGTCGCTTTTTCCAGTGCTGAAGACTTTATCAAAAAATATCAAGACAGTGCCAATCAACTGATTGGTCATTTTGGACTTGGGTTTTACTCCTGTTTCATGGTTGCGGAAAAAGTGGAAATTGATACTTTATCTTATCAAGAAGGGGCAACCCCCGTTCATTGGAGTTGTGACGGTTCCCCCGAATTCACCTTAGAAGAATCCAATCGCCAAACCCGAGGAACGACTGTTACTGTCACCCTTCTCGATGAAGAAAAAGAATATGCCGAACAGCAACGAGTGCGGCAATTAGTGAAAACCTACTGCGATTTTATGCCCGTTCCCATTAAATTGGAAGGGGAACAAATCAATCGTCAACGGGCAATTTGGAAAGAATCTCCTCGGGATTTAACAGACGAAGATTATCTCGACTTTTATCGCTATCTCTATCCCTATCAAGACGAACCGTTATTATGGGTTCATCTCAACACCGATTATCCCTTTCTCCTCAATGGCATTCTCTATTTTCCCAAATTAAAGCCCGATGTTGATGTTAGCCGCGGCCATATTAAACTTTATTGTAACCAAGTTTTTGTTAGCGACAATTGCGAAGAAATTATCCCGGAATTTTTACTCCCCTTGCGCGGGGTAATTGACAGTCCTGACATTCCCTTAAACGTTTCCCGGAGTGCCTTAACGGCAAACAAAACAGTACGCCGTATCTCGGATTATATTGCCAAGAAAATCGGCGATCGTCTCAAGTCGCTTTATGAAGATGACCCCAAAACCTACATCAACAGTTGGGAAGATTTAGGCACTTTTGTCAAGTATGGTGCCCTGCGCGATGAGAAGTTCAAGAAACAAGTGGAAGACTTAATTATCTTCCGTACCACTGCTGATTTAGGTGGCAATACCCCACAAGTGGAAGTGCAAAGCGACGAGGACGATGCTTGGAAAGAAGCGACGCCAACCCAACAAGTAACTGACGATAACGGCTATTACTATACCACCCTCAAAGATTATCTAGAACGCAACAAAGACAAACACGAAAATCGCGTTTTCTACTGTACGGATCCCTCCACCCAAAATACCTATGTGGAACTTTATAAAAGTCAAGGCATTGAAGTCTTGTACATGGATTCCTTTATTGACAATAATTACTTCATTCCTTTCCTGGAAAAAGAGTATTCCAACCTTCAATTTACCCGGGTGGATGCGGAACTTGATGACAGTCTCGTTGACAATGATCAATCCGGTGAAATTGTTGATCCCCAAACCAATAAAACTCGCAACGATCTAATCAAAGAATTATTTGAAAGCGCGATCGATAACTCCAAAGTTAATATCAAAACCCAAGCCATTAAATCAGAGGATCCCCAAAATGCACCGCCAGCAATGGTACTCTTGCCGGAAGCCATGCGCCGCATGCAGGAAATGACGGCATTGATGCAACAACAGTCAATGCAGTTCCCGGAAGAGCATGTGTTAGTGGTTAATACGGCTCATCCCCTTGTTCAAAATATTGTCAAACTGAATCAGGGAGGCATTATTCAAAGCGGCGGCGAATCTTCTTCCAGTGAATTAGCCAAAATGATGTGCCGTCATGTGTACGACTTAGCCTTAATGGCGCAAAAAGCCTTTGATGCTGAAGGCATGCAACAGTTTATTGAACGGTCCAACCAAGTTTTAACCCGCCTGACCAAGTAAACCATAATCTCCACTTCCAGCAAGGGCGAACGACTCTTCGCCCCTACTTTTGCCCGTTGCAATTGCAAAGTTGGGGGTTTCGCCCAACTTTTTAGTATTTGAGTCTCAATTGATAATACAAGTTTTTTTAGATTGTGAGGTAACACTGACAGGGGGCAATTGCCTCTGGCAGCGAATTGAAGATTCAATCGCGCTAATGATTAATAAAAATCAATTAATATCGAAATTTTATAGAAATTACTTATCAATTTTTTCTTAATGTGGCTTAACAAGGAACGATTTTCTGGGATTCTAGAAGGCTTGACTGGCAACTCGATTAAGTTTACAATTTAGATGACTTGAGATGGTGGTTAATAGTAGCAAAATCTAAAAATAATCAGTCTTATTCCCAATCGTGCGTTTCCAATCGGAATAAGTTCCTGCTTAACAATCCATCGCAACACATGAATTTTTGTAAAGCTAATCCGAGGGGAGAAAGACTGAGTGGGCAAAACAATGTTTTTATGGTATGAAAGTATTTTATAGAAGGGCGCCGTAAAACCAAGCGTCTTTAGACGTTGGACGGGGCGTATA
>JBDGQV010000121.1:0-8008 GCA_042218725.1 Halothece sp.
ATTCAGTTTCTTGTTCCTCAACCGCAGCAGGTTCTTCTGAGGCTTGTTCTTCTACTTCTTCTTCTACGGTAGCAGTATCTTCAGAAGTTTCCTCCTCAGCAGCAGATTCAGTTTCTTCTTCAACCGCAGCAGGTTCTTCTGAGGCTTGTTCTTCTACTTCTTCTTCTACGGTAGCAGTATCTTCAGAAGTTTCCTCCTCAGCAGCAGATTCAGTTTCTTCTTCAACCGCGGCAGGTTCTTCTGAGGCTTGTTCTTCTACCTTTTCTTCTACGGTAGCAGTATCTTCAGAGGTTTCTTCCTCAGTAGCTTCTGTAGCAGATTCAGTGTCTTTTACCTCTTCTTCTACCCCTTGTTCTTCTGCGGCAGCAGTGTCTTCAGGAGTTTCCTCCTCAACAGCAGTCGTCTCTTCCGAGGCTTCCTCTTCTATATTTTCCTCAGTAGCAGGCGTCTGTTCAGAAGTTTCTTCCTCAGCAGTAACAGATTCTTCCGAGGTTTCCTCTTCCGGACTTAATTCAGCAGGAACTTCCTGGGCTTCCTCATTTACCTGAACTTCCTCAGAAGGAGGACCGCTGCAAGCACTTGTAACTAATAAAAAAATACCTGCAATAAAGACAACGAAAACTTGCCGTAGTTTTTGCCAGTTCATAGGTTTTACCTCTTGAAGTTTACAAATTGACTATACAAAGAGTAACTTATTAAACCACTAATGAGAACCTCATGGATCATTCTTAATTATGGAAAAAAAATTTATTAACTTAAAAGTTGCCCTTGCCTCATCTAATCAATGAAAAACTCGCTCATTCCAGCAATCCTTGATCTTTCATATAACTAAGCAACCAATTGGCCATGGTGGCACGCCTAGTTTGGCGAGGTCCAAATTCGCCAATTTTGTAGCCTTTAAAGCCTAGTTTTTCCTTTAAAAGTTGTTTATTCGGTTTAGGAATGGAACGCGTCAGCTTCACGGTGGCTGGGCGACTCTCAATAAAATCAGGAGGTTCCGGGTAAGTCTCGCGCCATTGAGGATCAACAGAATCATTATTCCATTCCTCTTTTTCAGGATCATAGCGATAGCCGAGATAATGCCAGACCAATTGATTAACCGTCGTATCAGAGATTTCTTCCTGTAAAATTCCCCAAATGGTGTCTGTATTTAATGGCGGTAACGCTAACATCATCTTAATTCGCAATTATTCTCTTATCTTGTGAATCCTTCCACTCTAATCATAAGCAAAGGAATTGCCATCATCATTATGATTGAACACTACTTAGCCGTTGTTGCCATTGGCCAATTGTCATGGTTGTGACAAAGAAAGGCTTAATAAAGCTGGTACACCCCAATCTAAAATTTCATTGAAACCAGGCTTAAGTGGTCTGAAACGCTTTTGTGTTACAATTTCTGAAGAATTTGCCCTAAAAAGCCTTACTCTAGGCTTATCGCTTTAATTTCTCGGAGAGATTCATGACAAACAGTTACGGTGCTGAACAAATACAAGTTCTCGAAGGTCTAGAGCCAGTCCGCAAACGCCCTGGAATGTACATTGGCTCCACCGGTCCGAGGGGACTGCACCACCTGGTGTACGAAGTGGTGGACAATTCTATTGATGAAGCGCTAGCCGGTTATTGTACCCACATCGAAATTGATCTTAACGCAGATGGTTCCGTTACCGTAACTGATAATGGACGCGGGATTCCGGTGGAACGCCATTCTCGCACCGGCAAATCAGCCCTAGAAACAGTAATGACGGTGCTTCACGCTGGCGGTAAATTTGGCGGAGAGGGTTACAAGGTTTCTGGCGGACTCCACGGCGTTGGCGTGTCTGTAGTTAATGCCCTTTCAGAATGGGTAGAAGTGACAGTGCGACGCCAACAAACCGCTTACAAACAACGCTACGAGCGCGGCATTCCCACTGCCGAATTAAAAAGCGAACCCGATCCCAGTCCCGAAACGGGAACCCGTGTGCAATTTCTTCCGGACCGAGAAATTTTTAGTGATGGGATTGAATTCGACTATAACACCCTCGCTGGCAGGTTAAGAGAACTTGCTTATCTTAATGCCGGGGTTAAAATCACCTTTAGCGATCAGCGCGATCCGGAAAACCCTCACAGCGAAAGCTACTGCTACGAGGGCGGTATTAAAGAATATGTCGGTTATATGGTGGGAGAGAAGCAACCCCTTCATCCCGATATTATTTATGTCCAAGGCGAAAAAGAAGGCGTCCAAGTTGAAGTTGCGCTTCAGTGGTGCATGGATGCCTACAGCGATAATGTTCTCGGGTTTGCCAACAATATTCGCACTGTGGATGGGGGAACCCACATGGAAGGGTTAAAGACGGTTTTAACCCGTACCATGAATAACCTTGCCCGCAAGCGGAATAAGCTGAAGGAGAATGATTCGAACCTAGCTGGAGAAAATGTTCGTGAAGGGTTAACAGCAGTCATTTCGGTCAAAGTCCCGGAACCGGAATTTGAAGGGCAAACCAAAACAAAATTAGGAAATACAGAGGTTAGAGGCATTGTTGACTCGTTAGTGGGAGAGACCCTCACTGAGTATCTTGAGTTTAACCCCAATGTCGCTGATTCCATTATTGACAAAGCAATTCAAGCCCTCAAAGCAGCAGAAGCCGCGCGACGGGCGAGAGAATTAGTTCGTCGCAAGTCCGTTTTAGAATCGTCTCCGCTGCCTGGGAAATTAGCAGATTGCAGTTCGCGCGATCCCAGTGAGTCGGAAATTTTCATTGTGGAAGGCGATAGTGCCGGCGGAAGTGCCAAACAAGGACGAGATAGAGAGTTTCAAGCGATTCTTCCACTCAAAGGAAAAATCCTCAACATTGAAAAAACCGACGACAGCAAAATTTATAAAAACAATGAAATTCAATCGCTCATTACGGCCTTAGGATTAGGGGTAAAAGGCGAAGAGTTTGATCTGTCACAGTTGCGTTATCATCGCGCTGTCATTATGAGTGTTGCTGGGGATGAACCTACTCTCGTCATGGATGATACGGGCAAAACAGAACTAACTCCCATTGGTCGGTTTATTGATGATTGTGTCGAAGGGCGACGCAGCAAAGAACGCTATCAGGTGATGTCCTTTGACCCTAAAACCCATCAAACCCGCTTTCGCCCCCTAAAAGAGGTAATTCGTCATGGGCATGAAGAACCCATGTATCAAATTACCACTCGTTATAAGCGTTCTGTAAAAGTTACCGCCTCTCACAGTGTCTTTGTTTATGAAGACGGAGAAGTGCGCCTGAAAAAAGGCAATGAAATTCGCCCCGGAGACTGGTTAGTGGCAAGTCGTCGCTTACCACGCCCAAGTGAACCCACAACCAGCATTGATTTAGTTCGCACCTTCTACGAAGCAGGATTAACCGATAATCTTTATTTACAAGGGGAGAGTGTTCGCAAAACGGCAGCTGCGCGAGTCTTAGCGAAAGTAGAACGCCCTGATTTACTCAGTGAACCTCGGGTTCAACTTGATACAGAAAATTGGCAACAGTTAATTAACCAACGTCAAGAATTAGGGATAACTCAAAAACAAGTTGCCCTTGCTTGTGGCGTCAAACAGCCCATCACCATTAGTCATTGGGAACGAGGGATGAATCATCCCACATTACCAAATTTTCTCTCCTATCTAGAAGCAATTGGGGGGAATGAAAAGGTGGTGTATCAAACGCTGCCGGCTAAAATTGACAGCTATCTCTGTGATCAGCAAGATAGTAAAAATGTCCGCTGGCGAGAAGTGAGTGATTACAAACCATTTGCTGATTTTACCCCCAGTGAATTAGTGGAATTGGGAAGTGAGGTAAAAATTGTTCCTCGCGCCCACCTCAATAAAGCCTTTGATCGTTATTTACCTGTTACGGAGAAATTACTATGGTTCTTAGGTTGGTATGTAGCAGAAGGCACGTTAAGCCAACATCAAGTTAGCCTCAATTTAGGGGAAAAAGATACCCCCCTAATTGCTGAACTAACACAAGTTATCGAATCCGTTTTCGGGGAAACGCCACGTTGCTACTACGATCCTGACAGTAAGGGGATTAAACTTTATTTCCATAGCGTCATGGCTGCCCGCTTAATTCGCGCTTGGAATTTAGGCAACCTTGCCCATGATAAACAACTCCCCAATGTTGTCTTTAGTGTTAGTGAACGCTTCCAACTCGCATTTTTAGAAGGGTATTTTCTCGGTGATGGCACAATTGGTGATGGGCATATCTCGTTTACTACCAATGGGAAACATCTCAAAGATGGCTTACTGTATCTCTTTGGTCAATTAGGCTTAATTGCAACCACCACCGAACATCAGCCCACTGAAAATGCAAGCATTCAAACTCGTCATCCTTACTACACCATTAGTATTTGTCAAAAGCAACAGTTAGCTGGGTGTCAGCAGATTTGGCAACGTCATCATAAGGCAGAACAATTACTCGCCTATTTGGCTAAACCGAAGCAGCAGAAACCAGATTATCTTCCCATTAGCGATGATTTGATGGCATTACGAGTTATAGATAATCAGGAAGTTGAACTTACGGGAGATTATGTGTATGACTTCTCTGTGGAAGGAGATGAAAACTTTATCTGTGGTGTCGGCGGACTGTGCGCTCACAATACTGATGCCGATGTTGATGGAGCGCACATAAGAACGTTGCTTTTAACCTTTTTCTATCGTTATCAACGGGCATTAATTGAACAAGGCTACGTTTACATTGCTTGTCCGCCCCTTTATAAAATCGAACGAGGCAAACAATATTATTATTGCTACAGCGATCGCGAAATGCAAAATCTGGTGAATGAGTTTCCCGATAACGCAAACTATAGTCTCCAACGGTTTAAGGGATTAGGGGAAATGATGCCCCTGCAACTATGGGAAACGACAATGAATCCAGAAACGCGTATCCTGAAACGAGTGCAAATTGAAGATGCTGCAGAAGCCGATCGGATCTTTACTGTGTTAATGGGCGATCGCGTTGCCCCTCGTCGGGAGTTTATTGAAACTTACGGTCCCCAACTTCAGATTGCTGACTTAGATATTTAATTCGTCATAATGTTATTTGTTATTGGTTATCGGTTGCTTGTCCTCGCAAATAACCAGTAACAAATAACCACTAACTCCTAACTCATTATTGATTATGGTGCAACGCTATGTTCGGGTTAAAACAACTCAAGCACAAACGTATTACGGCCTCTTACAGCTTGATCGCAGTGTCCAAGTCTTAGATGCTCCTTCTTGGTTGGGAGGGCAACCTACAGACTTAAAACTGGAACCCGAAACGTATGAACTACTTGCCCCTTGTGCCCCCACCAAAATTATTGCGGTGGGAAAAAACTATCATCAACACGCGGCAGAAATGGGAGGTGAGGTTCCCCCCTACCCGTTAATTTTTCTCAAACCTCCCACTGCTGTTACTGCCCATCAGAAAGCCATTTATTATCCTCCCCTCAGTCAACAGGTTGATTATGAGGGAGAATTAGCCGTTGTCATTGGTGAACGGACGCGTTCTTGTTCCCCAGAACAAGCAAGAAGCAAAATTTGGGGTTATACCATTGCCAATGATGTTACCGCAAGGGATTTACAAAAAAAAGACGGGCAATGGACCCGAGCCAAAGGGTTTGACTCTTTTTGCCCCCTGGGTCCCTGGATTGTGCGCGATTTAAGTGCTGGAGCAACGCTGCAAACCTTTCTTAACGACGAAACTAACCCTCGACAATCGGCTTTATTAAGTGACATGGTATTTCCGGCAGAGAAATTAGTCTCCTATGTTTCTCAAATTATGACCTTGGTGCCAGGGGACGTAATTTTAACCGGAACTCCAAAAGGAGTTGGGCCAATGCAAATTGGCGATCGCGTTCGCATCGAAATTGAAGGCATTGGCTCCTTAGAAAATGATCTCCTCAGTTTAGAGGAGACAAAATCGGGTTAATGGCAATTAACGAACTTGTCCATGAACTGCTTCGGAAATTGCCGGAAGTTCGGCATAAATTCCTCGCGCCGATTGGACAATACTAAATAGGCAAGCGGCCAAAACGCCTAAAAAGACCGTATTAGACAAAGTTTCTGCTAATAAATTGCCGCCGGAACCAGCATTTAAGCCTGACCCTAAAATCTGACCGGCAAACCGAATGAGGATCAGTAAAATATCCAGTAGGATGGCTTGCATCGTGTTAAAGCGGATAAAATGGCTAATGTTTTCATTTCTAACCACCGCAAAAATTAAGACAAAGAAAATGATTAATCCCGCAAAAGGAAAACCATAATAAAGTTGAAGAACTGGTTGTAGGGGAATATAAATAAATCCTAAAAATGGAAACTGTTGCAATAAAGACATCCCAAACGGGAGCACATAAATTAACGGTAAAATGTAAGGCAAAGCCGCAAAAAATCGGTCTTGAATTTCATTATTGCTACGCCCGGTCATATTAATTCCTTCCTTGATTTAATTGGGGTTTAAGTGTTAAAGTCTTCTTCGCTGATTGAGTTTAAACGAGCTAAGCGAAATCCCATCTGACATTCATAGAGTTCCGGTTGTTGGTCTGTTAACTGTCTTAAGGTTTGGCCACAACCGAGATGTCCTCTTCGCCAGCGTGGAAGTCCGCTACGATCAGCTAATAAACAATTTTGACATACTTGTTTGGGTGATAGGATTTGTTCATCTAGCAATACCACTAACATACTCTCTCCTCCCAAAAACTCCCCAATATGAGATATTGATCTCGCAAGCAATACTATATCTATTGTAGAGGTAGAAGGGTGATGAAAAAGTTAATTGTTGCTACCGGTAATCCTGGAAAACTGGAAGAAATGCAAAGTTACCTTGCCGGGTTGAATTGCGAGTTAGCTCTCAAACCCCAAGACTTAGAGGTAGAAGAAACCGGAACCAGTTTTCGAGAAAATGCTCATATTAAAGCCAGAACTGTGGCGCAAGCAACCGGAGAGTACGCGATCGCGGATGATTCGGGTTTAGCAGTTCATGCCCTTAACGGGGCGCCAGGGATTTATTCCGCCCGCTATGCCAATACCGATGAAGAACGGATTGCCCGGCTATTAAGAGAATTAGGAGATACCTCGCAACGAGATGCCGAATTTATTTGTGCCGTCGCGATCGCGCGTCCCGATGGCAAAATTGTTCTCGAAAAAGAAAGAGCTTGTAAAGGAAAAATTCTGAGGGAACCGCGAGGGAACAATGGCTTTGGCTACGATCCCATTTTTTATTTTCCTGCAGTACAACAAACTTTTGCCGAAATGGATTCGACATATAAGCAGAAAGTGAGTCATCGCGGTTTAGCATTTTCTGCTTTATTTCCAGAAATTTACAACTTGTAATATCAGGAAGCGGGTTAGATTGAAAATCGTGAGGCATCCTTTTAACCCGCCTCCATCCCTGATTTTACACAGCTTCTAGATTTTTTTCGCCAGTGCGAATGCGAACGGTTTGATCCACAGCAGAAACAAAGATTTTTCCGTCACCGATTTCACCGGTGCGAGCGGCGTTGATGATTTTATCAACTACCGTATCTACCTGATCATCTTCGATGACAATTTCAATTTTAAGCTTTTGCAAGAATTCCACTGTATATTCAGAACCGCGATACCGTTCGGTTTGCCCTTTTTGGCGACCAAAGCCGCGAACTTCGGACACTGTCATGCCGACAACGCCAGCATTAACTAAGGCAATTTTTACTTCGTCCAGTTTAAAGGGTCGGATAATTGCTTCTATTTTTTTCAAAATTAAACTCCTTAAATTCAGTAGAACTGGTGTTTTTAATTGATAAGTTTTAGGTTAGGATAACAGATAAAGAATTGACAATTCTGATCTATCATCCCGAAGCACAAAATTTTCGTTACGTTGGCTACAATCTGTACTATTTTCCCCTAAAAGTGGGTACGAACGCAATTATCGCGATAGATTGTGCGTCTTTAACGAAAAAGACACCTCCTCTAACTGTTAGTCAACCGTTGTTAAAGATACCGAGAGTTCAGTTTGATGCAAAGATCACCAGTTTTCCGGGTTTC